>DASPUA010000001.1:0-7776 GCA_035623135.1 Thermodesulfovibrionales bacterium
TGCTCAGGGAGAGCTTAGGTAAAGAGCAATCTCAGTGACCGGTGACGTAGGCCGAGCAGAACTCCTCGATGTACACATCCGTTATAGCGTCGTTGTACATCACCATGTCGAGCTGTTTCGTATACACGGTAAGCCTTCCGAGGATTTCGAGCGCTTTTTCTGTTGAAGACCTCCTGTATTTCATCAGGGAAGCATTCACAACATCCTCCACGACTTTTATGCTGAAATCCAGTTTCCTGAGTATTTCCGTTATCAGCCTGATCCTCCTCAGTCTCCGGTCGATGATCGCCCCGCCGCCTTTGAAGGTGAACTTTATATAATTGTCATTGATGTTCTCCCCCGCATACGCTTCCACGGTCGACAGGTGATAACCGAGTCTGATGGCGAAATTCATGTAATCTCCGGAGATGATCGAAAAGCTCTTTTCTGCAGTCCTTTTAAGTTCTTCTTCGGGAATCGAAGCCGACGTCGCAAGCATGCCGAGAAATCCTTTTGCATCTGCCGGCCTCGGCTCAGGCCACTTCATGGCAGTCAGACCCCTCAGGAAGGCATTAAACGGTATGGAGCTGATATTCTTCAGGAGAAGATCTTTCGTATCCTCCCGTATCTCTCCGCTAGTGCCGCCGCCAAGGTCGATGAGATAAATATCGACGGGTATGCCTGCCACAAGCCTTATCGCTCCCACTTCGTCGGCGGATATTCCAGTGACGTCGAATAACTCATGTATTGCCATTTCGTGGCAGAAACGCGTGATGTCGTGATATGTCCGGCAGGACTCGGCCTTAAAAGCCTTGTCGTCCGGATTCACCAGATAGAGTGGAGATATCAGTTTCAGTACGTCCTCCAGTGTTTTAAAAATCCTGGTCTCTTTGAAAAGGTTTTCCCTCTTCACTGCGAACTCCTCAAGCTCCGTAACGTGTCCCTTATATATGTTGCAGTTGATTGCGTCCACTGTTATTTCCTCACCCTGCTGAATGAGCGATGTTGCAACCTCTGTATCCAGCAATGCGGCAACCTGAAACTCCCTCGCCAACGACGCCATATGGCCCGTCGGCGACCCAACATCGGTGACAATAGCGCTAGCCCTATTCATGACCGCAACGAATTTTGGGGACGTGTGCTTGGCCACGAGTACCGCACCTTGGGGGAAGTCTTCCAAACCTTCGTCTTGTCTCAGTATATAGGCCTTTCCGAAACCGATTCCCTTAAATGCGATGGCACCTTTGTCAATGAGAACGGTGTATCCCTTCACGCGGGTCGGCACAGCTATAGATGCCTTTCTGGCCAATAAACGCAGGGGTCTCGACTGCAAAATGCAAAGACCTTTGTGTCTGTCGATTGCCCATTCAATGTCCTGATAACCCTGGAAGTGGGTTTCGAGAGAGAGAGCATAACGGGCTAGCCTTTTGATCTCCTCATCGGTGACAGCGGCTTTTCCGTCATGCCTCTCATCAAGGGCGATCTCTTCGAGACCTCCATCGGCATTACAAGCAAGCATCTGCGACTGTTTTGACAGGCTCTTTTTGATGATCTCGCCTCCCGAACGTGAAACAAGATATACTTCCGGCGTTATCGTACCATCAACAAGGCCCTTCCCCAGACCCTTGACCGCGCTGATGATGATCACGTCCATTTCGGGGTCATTCGGGTCGGCGGAATACACGACTCCAGCTGCCCCTGCGTCGACCATAGTGAGCACACCGACTGACATCACCATATCCGATTCCTGAAAGCCCTTGGTCTTAACATAAAACAGCGCCCGTGGGTTGAAGAGGCTCGCCACGACGCACTTGTATTTTTCGAAGAGCGATTCGAACGGTACATTCAGGAACGTGCTGTACTGTCCCGCAAAACTGAACTCTCCGTCCTCCTGGAGGGCGCTGCTCCGAACGGAAACCTTCACCTTGGAGCCTTCTCTTTCGCAAAGGCTTAGGTATGACGCGGCTATAGCCGCCTGGAGATCAGAGGGGATTTCCCCGCCCGCAATGAGGTCCTGTATTTCCCTGCTCCTTGCATTCAATGCCTCAAGATCGTCAATCGACAGATCATCAAGTTTCTCCTTTATCCTTCCGAAGAAATCGTTTTGTTCCATGAACCTCTTGAAGGCAAAGGCGGTAATGCCGAATCCGTCTGGAACAGGAAGTGCAAGGCGGTTTCTTATCTCACATATGTTGGCCACCTTCGAACCGACCATCTCCGCCTTTTCCCTGGTAATCTCACCGAAAGAAAGCGTATAGGGGCTCTCGGCGATTTCTTTTTTCTGGGTGAGAATCGTCTGAATCCCGGATTGAATTTCATCGAACCTCTCATCCAGAGTCTGGTACTTTCCTTTTGAGATGATTCTGAGATTTTCGACAAGGTCTTTGACCCTTTCCGAAACAGTGCTCACGGTGGAGTCCACATAGTGGCGGTCAAAGAGGAAATCCCCGGAGAGCTTTTCTCCCATATCGGCCATGAGTTCGAGTGCGGCATTATTGCTCGACAAAAGCCGCTGGAATGCACAGAACTTCTGTATCAGGGCCTCACCGCCCTCGTCTTTCCTTTTTCCGTGTGTCTCTTCGGTTTTCAGGAGGCCTGAAATATGTTGCCACAGCTTCATGGTTTCTCCCTTTTTCCGTGCATGCCTCAAAGTGTATTACGAAAGTCCGGTAAAAGTATAATAGCACAAAACAGGTCAGGCTTCAGGTTTAGCATGAAACGAAAACGTGCTATAACGTGCTATAATGAACAGAAATGGAGACCCGGCTCTCACTCCCTTTATGCAAAGTATTTTAAGGCCATTCACGAATATTGTTAACGCGATAAAAAAAGACCGTTACAAGTCTCTTAAGTTACGTTTATTCTTCTATATAGGAACTCTTGCGGGTCTCCCCCTCCTCGGGATTGCTATGATCAGCTATTTTTGGGTTTTCAATATCCTTAAAGTTGAATTCCGGGACCATCTCAGGTGGCAGATGGCAGACTCACAGCGGTCTATTGAGTCCTTCTTGCAGGAAAAACTCGCAGGATTGAGATTTCTTGCGAATGCTTACAGCCTTGATGAGTTGTCCGACGATACGATTCTCCATACGATTTTTGCCAAATTCAGGAAAGAATTCGGAGAGATCGTTGACCTCGGCTTAATTAACTCGGAGGGTATCCAGCTGTCTTATGCAGGACCTTATAATCTCAAGGGCAGGGACTATTCAAACCAGGACTGGTTTCAGGAGGTAAGCATCCGTGGTGTCTATATCAGCGACGTTTTCACCGGATACCGAAAAATGCCTCATTTTGCGATCGCCGTGAGAAAGGAGATGCCCGGCAAGCACGGCTTCTGGGTGTTACGGGCGACGGTAGATGTGGAAACCCTCAATAGGTTCCTTTCTTCAATTCAACTGAAGGAGTACGATGACGCTTTTATTGTGAATAAAGACGGTATCCTCCAGACCTCTTCCCGCTTTCATGGCAAAATGCTTGAACGGGCAACGCTGAAATTTCCGGTTCCGGCCCAGGATCTGTCATTAATGGAGTATAAGCGGGAGGGCGGTATCCGTCTTGAAGTCGGATATGCACATATAAAGCAATCCTCCTGGGTGTTGGGGATGGTCGTTCAATCAACTGCTTCGTCGAAGATGATCGAGCTCTTCACAAAGGATGTGGGCACGCTTTATTTGATCATCGTACTGGTTATTATGGGCTGCATAGCAAACAGCATTATCACTTCTTCAGTTGTAAACAGGGTACAGGAGGCGGAGCAAAGGCGTGAAGCAGCTATTGCGGAGACCGAACACACGAGTAAACTTGCCTCTATCGGAAGGCTTGCAGCGGGTATAGCGCATGAAATAAATAACCCCCTCGCCGTGATTAATGAAAAGGCGGGATTAATGAAGGACATTCTGCAGCTTATCGCTGACTTCCCCAATAAGGAGAAGTTTTTATCGATCGTCTTTTCGATAACTGATAGCGTTGATCGCTGCAGGACTATTACGCAGCGACTCCTGGGTTTTGCCAGGAGAATGGATGTTTCCCTTGAGATAATTGACATTAATGAGACGATTAAAGAGGTCATCGGGTTTCTCGAAAAAGAGATTCTTTATCGGAATGTCCACCTCGACATGAATCTCTCGGAAAATCTTCCCAAGATCGAGAGTGACAGAGGGTTGTTTCAACAGGTATTCTTAAACATTGCCAACAACGCCATAGACGCCCTGAAGGATGGGGGGACACTGGCGATTGCCACGGGGAAAAAAGATGAGGACACACTTCAGGTGATTATACGGGATAACGGTCATGGTATTCCGAAAGAAGTCTTGAAACATATTTTTGAGCCCTTCTTTACGACGAAAGAAAAAGGGAAAGGTACGGGTCTCGGTCTCTCCATATCATACGGGATAATGCAGAAGCTGGGGGGTACGATCCTTGTTGAAAGCGAGGTCGACAAGGGATCGGCTTTCACAGTCGAAGTGCCTGTCAAAGCCAGCATCGATCTAAGGGGGTTATAATGTCATGGACTAAAGTGCTTATCGTTGACGATGAGGTTGAATTTGCGGCTGCATTGTCGGAAAGGCTGCTCCTGCGGGATTACGACACGAAGGCGGTATACAACGTGGATGACGCCATCGCCGCAATCAAACAGGACCCGCCTGAGGTGCTTCTGCTCGATCTTAGAATGCCGGGCATGAGTGGTATAGAACTGTACAGAACGATCAAGGAGTTTAGTCCTTCGATAGAGGTCATCTTTGTAACCGGTCAGGCTTGCCAGGATGGCGACGAAACAATTCCACGAGGGGCATTTGACTGTGTCATGAAGCCTGTAGACATCGACGAACTGACAATAAAAATCGATAAGGCAAAGCAGAACATAATCAAAAAGTAACCGTTTCGGGGGGACAATGGATTCCGAAAGAGAGCGTAATTTGAGGATTTCCCAGATGGGTTTTGTCGGGAAAATGATAGGAGGGTTCACCCATGAGCTGAAGAATCATCTCGCCATAATCAAGGAGACCGCCGGCTTGATAGAGGATCTCCTTGTGTTCAGAAAATCCGGGGGGAAAGAGGATTCAGCCGAATACATGAGATCTCTCGACTCAATTGCTTTGCAGGTGGACAAAGCCGTACAGCTTGCCGATTATCTGAACCGCTTCTCCCACAGGATTGACCACCCTTTTTCGACTTTCAGCGTTCACGATGTGATCGAGGAACTCATCGCGTTGAGACGGAGATCGGCCAGAGAGAGAGGAATCTGCCTCGAGACGGATTTTCATGGTGCCGTCCCGGCGATCCACAGCGACCCTTCAAGACTTTACTGCCTCCTTTATTGCCTCATCGAAGAAAAAATGCTGGGATTCGATAAGGGCAGCCATCTCATCATAAAAACAGAGCCTTCGGACAGTTCTGTAATTATTCGCATCTTCCCGAAGGGGAAGCCGGTTGAAAGCATTGTTGAAAGGATTATAGACAAGGGCATCTGCATTGACGAGGTGGTTCAGGAGATTATCGAAATATTGAAGGCAGCGGTAAGACATGAACAGGAGAGCGTGACGACGATTACTATTCCTGTCAATTTGCTGCCGGTTGAAAAAAAGTAAGCTGCATGATGGGGCAGCTGGAACCTCTTTGCGGTAAGACGTGCACAACTTATGCAATATCTTGACACCGCCAGTGGCCGCTGTTATAGTTAGGGAGCGGCGCGAGAAGATTCGACTGAAGTGTGAAACGGAGGAGGAGAAATGACAAAAAAGAAGGACATAAAGGTGCTATTGGTCGATGATGAAAGGGCTTTTGTGGATACTCTCGCACAGAGACTGAAGATGAGGGAGCTGAACGTGAGCACCGTATACGACGGGGAACAGGCTCTCTCCTATGTCAAAGGAATAGAGCCCGACGTAATGGTGCTGGACTTAAAAATGCCGGGACTACACGGAATAGAGGTTCTGAGAGAGGTGAAAAGGGATTATCCCCAGATGCAGGTCATCATCCTCACAGGGCATGGCACGGACAGGGATGCCGAAGAGGCAAAAAGGCTCGGCGGCTTCGATTTTATGAGGAAACCGGCGGACATAGACAACCTTGTACGGAGAATCAAGGAGGCTTACAACGAAAAGATCGAGAGGATGATGACCGCGATAGCCTTTGCCGAGGAAGGCGAATTCGACACAGCACAAAAGATAATAACAAAACAAGACGAAGAATAGCAGCGGCTGTAAAACCCTCTCGATGTGCGTCGGTGTTACCATGGAAATTGACAGAAAGGTAAAGGACATAATCGTCGATATCTTCGATTTCCCTCATGTGCCTTACTGGTTCACGGTAAGACAGGCCATAAAGATTATGAAGGTCACACTTCCCACCAGAGAAAAAACTTCTTATCCTCTCGGTATCCTTGTTTTCGATGAGAAATATAACCTGCTGGGCATGGTAAGCATGAAGGATATCCTGAGGGCAAAAGAGGCCGGACTACCAAAGTCCACCGCAGTCTCTCACATGCCTGACGGATACGCAACAGCGTCGTCTACTTCCCGGGACGGAAGAGAAGTGACAAAGTACGCCGAAAAAGCGGTGAGTGAAGTGATGACGCCCCTTAAATGTTTCGTCGAGCCGGATGATCCAGTTACCAAGGCTGCATATCTTATGATCGATAATGATCTGATGGTGATGCCCGTCTTAGAGCGAAAAAAAAAGCTCGTAGGCCTTGTACTTCTCACAGAAGTCTTTGACCAGCTTTGTAGCGAGATTCAGAAGGGCTGATGGTCTGGAGAGTTTTCCTGAGAAGCCCTGTAACTCTAAGCCTATGAACAGTCAGCGTCTCCTCAAGTCCCTCTTTTAGCAAGGCGGCTGCACTCGGGTTGAGTTTCTGAAGATACTTCACTGTCAGTTCCAGTGATTTCTTAGCAGTATCATACTCGGCCATGCTGTGAGCCGCGCTGATTCTCGCTTCGATGGCGTGCTGGTGCTCTTTAGGAAGATGATCAACCAGAGGGCGATCTATGAGCACCTTCTGCTTATCATAATAAACAGGGCTGAGTTCTTCGCCCCACCAGTTTGCTGTCCGTAACGGATTTTTGTGTTCTTTGGAGCCGCTTTCATTTCACATTCAGCAGTCATTGCCGCCGACATGAGCAGAAGCCCGGCTTCCTGTGCCATATCCCTGATTTCTTCAGGGAGGCTCTCTATAATGCCGGTAACCAGAAGAGGAAGCTCCAATGGCATGCGCCCCTCGGCAATCTCCCTGATTTTTCCGTTTGCTTTTTTCTGATGTTCAGATATCTTTTCTTCATAGAAAAGATAACGTACGATATCTTTCGCACAATTAAAGCCATGGAGTCCTCGAATCTGGTAATGTAATTTCGCCAAAAAGCACATAACCGGAGGAGAAACACCATGGCTAAGAAGAATTGTACACCAAAGAAGGGGAAGATTATCGAGATCGACGAAGGGCAAGTGAGGGCCCATGTGGAGGAGGTAGTGAGGAGCAGCGTGGAAGAGACCCTCAACACCCTTTTGAAGGAAGAGGCGGACCGGCTCTGCAACGCCAGGAGATATGAACGGACGGAAGGCAGGAAGGATACCCGGGCGGGGTATTACAAGAGAGGCCTTCATACGAAAGCGGGGGAAGTGACGCTGCAGGTACCGAAGCTGAGAACACTGCCCTTTGAGACATCGGTCATCGAGCGGTATCGGCGGAAGGAGATATCGGTAGAGGAGGCCTTAGTGCAGATGTATCTTGCCGGGGTGTCAGTCAGGAGAGTTGAGGATATCACCGAAGCCCTGTGGGGGACAAGGGTCAGCTCTGGGACC
>DASPUA010000002.1:0-3660 GCA_035623135.1 Thermodesulfovibrionales bacterium
TCACCTCAGAAGAAGTATGGAAGAGAAGCTCAAAAGGATCTTTCAGGCATGCTCCAAAAAGGTACGTTGAGTCTCCGATCCTTTGGTAACATTTTCCTATGAGTCAACTGGCCCAGTCAATATCCTTCTGAGGAGATAGGATCAAGAGATTTAGGCCCTTAGAAGATTCAGCTCAGGAATTAATATCTTGACACGCTGTCAATATATTCTAAAATTATACTTAACAATATTCCTAATTGGCAGACCTTGAAGTGACGATGAGACCCCTTGGAAAAGGAGGTGAACAATGAAAAAATCCGTTAAAGTGATGCTTTTTATTGCCGTTATCGGTGCTGGGGGGATGCTCTTCCTGTTCCTCGGCCCGCCAAAGTTACTGGCAAAGTCCGACAAGCCAGACTTTTGCATGAGGTGCCATGTCATGGAATCAAATTACGAGGCATGGATACATGCGGGAGCTCACAGGAGGAATAAGTGCGTTGACTGCCATTTGCCGAATCACAACATAGGTCTCCACTATATGTGGAAGTCCGTTGACGGGCTAAAGGATGCCCTCTTCTTCTATTCGGGAAGGGTCCCGGAACAGATCAGGCTCACATCCCACGGGCAAAAGGTGGTGCAGGCGAACTGCATCAGATGCCATGAGTCCACCGTTGAATTCATAGATCACAGCAGAAAATGTTGGGCCTGCCATAAGAGGATTGCTCATAAAACCAGCGGCGCAATAGAAACGTTATAAAGGAGGTAGCATATGAAGAAAGGAATTTTATTGAGACTGTTGATTCTCTTGGTGACCGGGACTGCATTGGCGCTCCTTCACGCTTGTTCTCCTCCCAAAAGTGAGCCTGTCAAACCCGTAAAGATTGCAGACGGCGAAATTGACCCTCAGGTGTGGGGTAAGGCATACCCTGCGGAATATGAATTGTGGAAAAAAACAGAGGAACCCACCGCGGCGGGAAAAAGCAAATACAAGCGGGGATATGATGTTGACAAAATCACCTATGACAAGCTGGCAGAATTTCCCTACATGGCCCTTCTGTTTAACGGCTGGGGGTTCGGGGTTGAATACAATGAGCCTCGGGGCCATGCGTTCATGCTGCGTGACCAGCTTGAGGTCGATCCGTCGAGGATAAAGGCCGGTGGAGTCTGTCTCACCTGTAAAACTCCTTACGCCCCCAAGCTCGAAAAAGAGATGGGACTGAACTATTACAAGACTCCCTACAAGGAAGTACTCGCCCAGATTCCGGAAAAAAACAGGACCCTCGGCGTAGCCTGCATTGACTGCCACGATAACAAGGACATGTCGTTGAAGATATCGCGCGATTTCACACTGGATGCGGCACTAAAGGATATGGGGGTTGATCTTGGTAAACTTTCACGCCAGGACATGAGGAGTCTTGTCTGTGCCCAGTGCCACGTCACCCATAACATCCCCAAAGACAAAGACATGAAATCAGTGGGGGTCTTCTTCCCATGGCAGGGGAGCACGTGGGGGAACATCACTATCGAGAATATCATCAAGAAAATCAGGAGCGATCCTTCTTACGGGGAGTGGAAACAAAACGTAACAGGTTTTAAAATGGCCTTTATCAGGCACCCCGAGTTTGAACTGTTCTCGAATAACAGCGTCCATTGGAAAGCGGGAGCATCCTGCGCTGACTGTCATATGCCCTACACAAAAGTCGGCGTCTACAAGGTCTCTGACCACCGCGTGGAAAGCCCTCTCAAGAACGACATGAAGGCGTGCATGCAGTGCCACACCGAGTCAACCGACTGGTTGAAAGACCAGGTAATCGCCATTCAGGACAGAACAGTCTCCCTCATGATGAGAGCCGGATATGCAACGGCAACTGTGGCCAAGCTCTTTGAGGTGGTCCACAACGCGCAGGCTGCGGGCAAACACATCGACAAGGCGCTGTATGACAAAGCAAAGGATTATTATGAACAAGCCTTTTATCGCGGGGTATTTGTGGGCGCAGAAAACTCAGTAGGGTTTCACAATCCCACAGAGTCCCTAAGGATACTGGGCGATGCCACGGCCTTTGCAATTAAGGCAGAGGCGCTCCTCAGACAGGTGCTTGCCAAGGCGGGGGTAGACACGCCCCTGGTAGTAAAGCTGGATCTTAACAAGTACTTGGAAGGAAGAGGAGAGAAGAAGCTTACATTTAATCCAAAATTCGAGTTCAAGGATCCCTTCGGTATTGAAGAGCAGGTTGCAGTGGGCAAATAGGAAAGGTAGCTGATTCATTTGGTGGGGAGGAGATTACTGCATCCTCCCCGCCGAAGACGCATGCTTCATCACGGTAATTTTGTCACTTGAGATGATTCATGGCATCCCAATACCATGAATATACGCACCACACTTCGAACACTTTGACTCCTTCATCTTGATTTTGGTCAGTGTAAACCCGACCCTCTCGATGAGTTGCTCACCGCAGGAAGGGCAATAGGTGTTCTCCCCTCCCTCACCGGGGACATTCCCTTCATAGACATATTTCAGATCTGCCTTAAGCCCAATCTCCCTCGCCCTTCTCAGAGTGCTCACGGGTGTTCTCGGCACATCCTGCAATTTATACGTGGGATAGAACTGCGTCACATGCCAGGGCATAGCCGGATCAACCGACTTGATAAAACTGGCAACCCATTGCAGAAATTCATCGGAATCATTATAGGTCGGAATAATGAGGGTCGTGATCTCCACCCAGATTCCCAGTTCCTTCATGAGTCTTATCGTATCCAGAACCGGCTGAAGCTTTGCCCCCACGACCTTTCTGTAAAAACCATCATCTCCCTTGAGATCAATGTTATTTCCATCAAGGTAGGGTGCAATAAGTCTTGTTGCTTCCGGTCCGGTGTACCCATTGCTCACAAAGACATTCTTAATCCCTTTTTCATGGGCAAGCCTTGCACAGTCATATGCAAACTCAAAAAAAATAGTGGGTTCGGTATAAGTATAGGAAATGCTTTTGCACCCTGAGAGCTCCGCCTCTCTCACCACACGTTCAGGCGTCATCTCCTCACCAGGGATATCAGAGCGCAGCTTTGGATACTGGGATATATCGTAGTTCTGGCAATGCATGCATTTGAAGTTGCAGCCCACCGTAGCGATGGAATAGGATGTTGATCCTGGATGAAAATGGAATAACGGCTTCTTCTCTATGGGGTCCACATGTTTTGCAATGACCTTGCCATACACGAGGCTGTAAAGGGTCCCGTCCCCATTTTCCCTCACTGCGCAGATTCCTCTTTTCCCCGGTGATATAGTGCAATGGTGAGCGCAGAGGAAACACTTTACCTTTCCGTCACCGATCTTTTCGTATAACCTTGCCTCTTTCACGATGTCTTTTTAGCGGGGTCTTTCTTTCCGGTAATTTTCTTTTTGGGTGTTCCCTTGCGTGCGGGCGCCTTTTCCTCCTTTGGCTTACGCGCCGTTGTCTTTCTTTTGACCGGTTTCACGCTGCCTTGTTCAAGTACCTCCTTTTCTTCATGGCGTGCCATGACAATACGTTCAGCCTCTAGCCAATCATCCAAGTGAAAGCCATCGGCCTTCCCCCTTTTTTCGTAAAGCTCAAATGCCATCCTTGCAATTTCCTCGCATAACTTACTCATACATACCTCCCGCACATCGATATAACCTAGCATAGCCTTCATTTTAATGCTATC
>DASPUA010000003.1:0-11653 GCA_035623135.1 Thermodesulfovibrionales bacterium
GTGTGCGACCATCTTGATATTTCTGTAGCAGTCATTCCCATCGTCTTTTCTACCAAGAACGTAACCAATGATATCTGTTCTTCCGTGAAAAGTGACATGTTAGGTCCCCGTCCTGGAACAACCTTTTTTCTTACATAGCCGAAGTATAAATCTTCTAGAATTGTCGCTGATTTTTCCTTTTTTAGACTATGTAATGCGGGTAGCATTCTCTTTGCTACGGGGCCGTTTGGTTTATGGATATAAGTTGAACCAGTTATGGACTTACCGTGAAGTGCATAGTAGTTCATATCGGCCAAAAACAAAATCTTATTAAGTTTTGTCGCTCCGAAAGACGGATCGTCTTTGCACTTATCTGCTATATACAGAATTAATTCTTTCAGTTTCCTATCCATTCTCATCACCCCACGTTTTTATTATAGCAGAAATTCGTATTTGTCAAGCATTTTATATGCAGGCTATTGGAAAGTCAATGAAAAACTATTTCGTACCTTCCAAACCATCAACACACTCTTACCCCACTACCCTCCGGGGAGAGGGCTTGATTTTTGAGACCAATAAGAATAGAATAAGCAAATGAGAAAAGACAGGACTCTGTATGAACTGCAATCCGATGTCTGCAAGACCCTTGCAAGCCCCAAGAGGATCGAGATACTGAATGCCCTAAAGGAGGGCGAGAAGACGGTAAGTGAGCTTGTGGAGATACTGGGTGTACCCAAAGCAAATGTTTCCCAGCACCTTGCAGTCATGAGACACAAGGGGATACTGAAATTTCGCCGTGAGGGTATTAATATGTATTACAGCGTCTCAAACCGCAAGGTGATCGAGGCATGCCTTCTCATGAAAGAGGTCCTTATGGAACAGATGAAGGAGAAGGGGAAGCTGGCTGAGATAGCCTCCAAGTCGTAATCTTCTTTCGTCCTAAGATTCCTGCTGTTCTGACGTATTCCTTAATGCTGTTTCGCGCCTGGATATATCAGGCATGATGCAGTGAAACGATCAGGGCTTCTGCCTGCAGAGACAGAGGGACCCGAGGACCTGCCGCAGTTACCTGCTTACCCGCACCTTCCAGGTAGAACCGTCTTTCTTGTCCTCAAGGATTATTCCCTGTTCTTCCAGTTCCTTTCTTATGGCGTCGGCAGCCGCCCAATCTTTTTTCTGTCTTGCGTCTTTCCGTTGCTGAATTTTCTGGAGAATATCCGTCTTTGTGTAGGGAATCCTTTTGGTCAGCATCAACGCATCGTACCATTCTTCAGGCGTTCTATTGAAGATGTTCAGCACGTTGCCCGCCTGGGTTAGGAGGTCCCTCGCCCTGAGCACCAATTCATTCGCTTTCTGTCCGGCGGGATGGTTATCCAGAAACTTGTTGACCTCCCTTATCACCTCAAAGATATGACCCAGTGCCTGCGCAGTATTGAAGTCGTCATCCATCGCTTCCCTGAACCTGTTCATGAAGGCGGCAAGGGTTTCTTCCAGGGCATGGTCTCCGGCAGAAAGTTTCTGGGCGCCCGCTGCCCCTTTCAAAAAGTCCTCCATCCGGGTCGCGGTGGTGTAGTACCGGTCAATGGAGAGTTCAGCCTCCCGTAACAGCTCGTCAGAGAATTCGATCGGACTTCTGTAATGAGCGGAGAGGAGGAAGAAGCGCACGACCTCAGCGTCAAACTTATCAAGGATTTCCCTTATGGTGAAGAAGTTACCCAAAGATTTTGACATTTTCTCCCGGTCAATGGTGATGAAGCCGTTGTGTATCCAATATTTTACAAAGGACTTTCCGGTATATGCCTCTGACTGTGCCAGTTCGTTTTCATGGTGCGGAAAGATAAGGTCTGCCCCACCACCGTGAATGTCGAAGCTTTCGCCAAGGTGCTTTATGGACATGGCAGTGCATTCAATATGCCATCCGGGCCTTCCCGGTCCCCACGGGCTGTCCCATGAAGGCTCGCCTTCTTTTGACGATTTCCAGAGGGCAAAGTCCATCGGATTTTTCTTTCGTTCATCCACCTCGACCCTGGCACCTGCAAGCATGTCTTCAGTATCCCGTTTTGAAAGCTTTCCGTAGCCGAGGAATTTCTTCACCTCGAAGTACACGTCTCCGTCAACCATATAGGCGAATCCCCGCTCGATGAGTCCTTTTACAATACCGATGATCTCCTCCATGTGCTCTGTGGCCTTGGGCTCAACATCAGCCCTCCCCACGCCCAGGCGGTCCATATCCCGGTAATATTCCTCGGTATACTTTTTTGCCACCGCGTCCCATGAAATACCTTCCTGTTTTGCCCTGTTGATAATCTTGTCGTCAATGTCGGTGAAGTTTCTGATGTATTTGACCTGAAGGCCCCTGAAGGCGAGGTATCTCCTTATGATATCAAACACAATAGCACTCCTCGCATGCCCGATATGGCTGAGGTCATACACGGTGACCCCGCATGCATAGATCCCGACCCTCCCAGGAGTGAGGGGAATGAAATCTTCCTTCCTCCCGGTGAGTGTGTTATAAACCCGCATCATTCCTCCCTTCCCTTCAAGCTGCTCAACTCTTTTTTGCAGTTCAGCCACATACTTTTCAATTTCCCTGAATTTCTCTTCAACCGGGTCAGGCATGTGCACGCGGGCAAGGCTTTCGACCGGCCCTTCATCCACCATCCGGAGGACCTTCTTTTTTATCACCTTTCCCGGCACCCCCACCACAATGGAGTATTCCGGTACGGAGTCAAGGACTACGGCATTGGCACCTATCTTAGCATGATCCCCTATGGTGATCGCACCAAGTATCTTGGCGCCTGTGCCTACCACCACATTATTCCCAAGGGTCGGGTGGCGCTTGCCCTTTTCCTTTCCTGTGCCTCCCAGGGTAACGCCCTGATACAACAGGCAGTCTTCCCCCACCTCTGAAGTCTCACCGATAACCACACCCATGCCGTGGTCTATAAAGAAACCGGGTCCGATCCTTGCCGCAGGGTGTATCTCAATTCCTGTGAGGAACCGTGAGATATGGGAGAGCAGCCGGGGGATGACCGGTATCCCGAAGTTCCAGAGAATATGGTTGATACGGTGCAGAAATATCGCATGGAAACCGGGATAAGCAAAAACCACTTCGAGGCCATTCCTTGCAGCCGGGTCGTTTCTGAAGACAGCCCTGAAATCCCTTTTTATCGTGCTCCAGAAACCCATTATAAAAGCTATTATACACTAAATATGTGGTGCCATATTGACGCCTACGTAGAGTTGCCTCATTGTCTGAGGGTATCGCGAATCAAATCCCTGAATCTCACAAGGCTCATCACGCAGGAGATCGCCCTCATGGAGGATCCGAGAAATCCAGGACAGGCATTCGAGTGGCAACGCAAGCTACGAAAGGACGCGTTTGTGTGAAGGAAACGCTTAATATGAGAAGATTCTCTGATTCGGATGAAGAGAGTTAACGCCTCTTCTTCCTCATCTCCTTCTCCAGTTTCAAGAGGGTGAGGTAATGCTCCACAACATGATCAGGTAGTTCTTTTAGCAGGGATAACAGCTCCTTTCTAGAGGAACGCTTTCCCTCATACCTCCCTGTCTTCTCAGAAACCCGAGTGGCGTGTTGGGTTTCTTCTCCCCGGAATAGTTCGATCACTGGAACGGATAATGCGCCTGCGATCAACTCCAGGGATTTCTGCGTATACCTTCTCTTACCGCTTTCCAATTGATTTATGTATCCCTGTGAAAGGCCGCTTTTTAAGGCAAGCTCTTCCTGAGTGAGTCCGGACTTCTCCCGCAGCCTTCTCATGTTGTCTCCGACGATAGTTTTTCTTTTCATAAAAGGTATCCTAAAGCACCCTATAATTTCAATACAATTTCACACTGCAATATTTTATTTGACACCATTATTGCACTGTGCTATAAATAAACAAGTCAAAAGTCGGACTGATGAGGGAGTGAATCAATGACGATTAAGGCAAAATCCATTATAAAGAATGAGTGAAAATATTCAAAGCGGAATGGTATCGATACGATCAAACAATGAAAGTGTCCGTGCGGGACAAAGACATTCCGAATATTACAGCTCTTGAACAGCCCGAACAATGAAGCCCATTACGATCAAGTGTAAGAAGTGCGGCCACGTCTATACCGCGTACATGGCTGAGTTCGCAGTGTGCCCCAAATGCGGTACCCCTGCAGCTGCAGAGATGAAGTAGGACAGAGTGTCCGTTACTTTCTTGCGATGCAGACCGTCCCCTATCCTTCACGCTTTTTAATGGTTTTCGTCGTCGTTGTCAAAGACTGCATAGAAAGATTGCTGTTAAGGCGCCGCACCTGCAATCTCACGATGAGTGCGCGCATTCAGTTGTTAGATGTGGATTATGGTAAGATAGTTCTGAAATGCCAAAACTCTTTGACATCAAGACCATGATCGCCGACTACATGGAAAAGGGCTTTCTCGAAAATATCATCGACATGTTCAAGCATGACAAGAGTCTCTATCCGTTGATTGGCGAGTTAATGACTGACGAGCGAATGCGGGTGAGGCTCGGCATGGTTGCCCTCGTGGAGACTCTCGCAAAGGAGGACGCAGATCATGTTGCACGCTCCATACAGTCCATTGCTGCTCTTCTGAAAGATCAGAATCCCACCATTAGGGGCGATGCCGCATATCTTCTCGGGATCATAGGACAGCGGAAGGCCATACCTTTTCTGGTAGAGGCAGCAGATGATGACAATCCCGGAGTGCGAGAGATCGCGAGAGAGGCGATAGAGGAGATAAGAGCGATGGAAGGTTAAACGTCCAAGGCGCTGAACTCTCTTTGGAAAAAATATGACGAATGACACAATTATCAGCCTATTTCTCAACGCCGCAGGAAAATATCCGGACAACATCGCATTCAATTACTTTGAGCAATCCTGGCGGACAATAACCTATGACGAGTTTCTTGGCAAGACAAGGGGCATTGCATTGTATCTGATACAATCGGGGGTAAGGAAGGGCGACAGGATTGCTATTATTCTTGAAAACAGACATGAGTGGTGCGCATCATATCTGGCTGTCCTCATGGCAGGAGGGATTGCCGTCCCTATGGACGCGCAGCTGGGAGCCAATGAGGTCAAGAACCTTCTCGATGATTCAGGGGCTATCCTTATAGTTCATAGTGAAAGGACAGAGGCAAATGCAAAGGGTCAGATAAAGGCGATTAGTGTCGATTCCCCCGAGTTTCAGGATATCTTCCGCACTCCTTCCGGGGAGCACTATCCAGCCCTTGTGGAAGAGGATTTGGCATCTATCGTCTATACGTCGGGAACAACGGGCACACCCAAAGGAGTGATGCTGACCCACAGGAACTTCTGCTCAGACGGAGCGGCGTTAATCAGCGCCGGCATTGTGACCCGTGAGGACAACGTGTTGTCAATCCTCCCTCTCCACCACACCTATGCGTTCATGTGCACTTTTCTCGTGCCGCTCTTTCTTGGCGCAACCATCACTTACCCTCTGGGAATGAAGGGCCCTGAACTTATCTCGACTATGAAGGAAAAGGGGGTAACCGCCCTGGTGGCAGTGCCCCAGCTTCTGGAACTCATTAGGAACGGCATTATGAAGAAGTTCAGGGAGATGCCCACAATGGTCTCTGTACCGCTCCTCCTTCTCTTAAGGATCTGCGGCGGGCTGAGAAAGGGAATGGACATCAATCCAGGAAGGGTCATCTTTGCATCAGCGCATCAGGCTTTCGGCGACAGATTCAGGTTCTTTGCGAGTGGCGGTGCACGGCTTGATCCCATGGTGAAAGATGACCTTGAGGAATTGGGCTTCACTGTGCTTGAAGGATATGGCCTTACCGAGACCTCTCCGGTGGTGACCTTCAATCCTCTTAAAAAGAGGAAATCAGGCTCAGTGGGAAGACCTCTCCCAGGGGCGGAGATAAAAATACAAAACCCCTCAGAGACAGGGGAGGGAGAGATCGCGCTCAAAGGTCCCATGGTGATGAAGGGCTATTACAAGAATCCTGAAGCCACTTCACAGGTAATACGTGACAGCTGGTTTCTGAGCGGAGACCTTGGATATCTGGACAAAGAGGGATACCTCTTTATTACCGGGAGGGTAAAGGAGGTGATTGTCCTCAGTTCAGGAAAGAATATATATCCTGAGGAAGTGGAAAAAGCGTACCAGGAGATACCACTTGTCAAAGAGATATGTGTTACGGGTATTGAAAAAGAAGGGATCGTGGAATCACTTCACGGCGTGATTGTTCCTGACCTCGACCACGCTAGGAAGGAGCGCATAGGCAATATCTCAGATTCCCTGAAATGGGCAATGAACAAGGCCGCTCTTAAACTTCCTTCTTATATGAGGCTCAAAGGGTTCACCCTCTCTTCCGAACCTCTGCCAAGGACCCGCTTGGGCAAGCTGAAGAGATATGTGATAAGGGACATGGTCAGCAAGGCAAAAGGGGAGAGGCGGGAGGCGAAAGGAGAGGACAGTTCGTTATTGGGTGATGAAACAGGGAGGGTGGTTACAGAATGTATAACTCCTCTTTTGCGGGAAGTGATGCCTGTCCACTCATCAGACAACCTTGAGCTTGATCTCGGCCTCGACTCTCTCCAGAGGATCGAACTTGTGGTTGCATTGGAAAAGGCGTGCTCCTTCAAACTCCCCGAGACCTTTGCGTCAGAAGTCCAGACAGTGGGAGAGCTTGTGGAACGGATAAAGAAGTTAAGGACGCAGGGAATTTCAGGTGTGGGGAAACCCCTCTGGGAAGATATTTTTGCTGCAGAGATACCCGAGGAAGAAAGGAAGCAGATAGGGTTATATCAGGGGAGACTGGAATGGGTATTCACTGTTGTCTGTCTCAAGGTTCTGAAAGTTTTTCTCAGAGTGTTCTTCAGCCTTGAAGCCAGGGGCATCGGGAACATTCCCGCCTTTCCGTTCATCATCGCTCCGAACCATTGCAGCAATATGGACGGATTTGTGGTGGGCGTGTCGATTCCTCTCTGTGTATTCAATAACCTTTACTTCCAGGGCTACCAAAAATACTTTCAAGGCCGGCTTCCGGCGCTTTTTGCAAGGATCGCCCATGTGATACCCATTGACCCCGAGACCTTCCTGAGCAAGGCCCTCCAGCTCTCTTCCTATGTGCTCAAGAAGAAGCGTGCCCTCTGTATATTTCCTGAGGGCGGAAGGTCAATTGACGGCAGTCTTCTGGAGTTCAAGAAAGGCATCGGGATTCTCGCTATGGAGCACAATATCCCTGTTGTGCCTGCATTGATAGAAGGTACCTTTGAGGCCCTTCCCCGGGGCTCCCTCCGACCGAAATTTGTGAAGATAACACTCACTATCGGAAAACCTCTTTACCCGCAAGATGTGGACTTCTTCAAGAAACCCGAGGGCATAGACGAGTATCAGTTCTTTGCGAATGAGGTGAGGGAGAGGCTGAGAGGACTAAGGGGGTTTCCTGCAGATCACTAGTGGTACCATCTGAACTGATCGGTAACACCATAACTTTCTTGGTGAGCGGTTCACCGACGCCCGAATCAACAGGTATCAGCAATTTCAACTGGTGAGGATTTCCAAAAGCAATATGGCGAGTAATGGCACAGCATGAGCAATGAGTGGAACGATCAAGCTCAGCGACTGCCAGACACGACCCGGCGACTTCGATAGTTGCAAATTCTCCCGAACTGCCCGACCAGTCCGCTGAACCGAGAGAGGATGATGAACTACCTTACCACTGCATGATGAACTCCTGAAGGAAGGCATGGTCATTGCCAATCGCCGTGCAAAGCACCGCAACACATCAAACCTTTCGGCTCACAAAGACTATCCCATTATTGCCGAAAATGCCATATCGAAAATCGTAGAGCTTGTGCATGACCGTCCTGAATCCAATCCTACTCAAGTGAAGAACCATTTCGAGAGAAAATATATTGTAGACGAGTATTCCGTTCGGATTGTTTGGATCCATGTGGTACATGGGCTCCATGTGATGAATTACCCGATTATCTCGTATTTCAGCTCTCTTCTCATCAAAATAATGGGTTTGATAAAAAGGAACGGTGAATATATGTGCACCTCCCGGCTTCAGGATTCTGCGGATTTCTCTGAATGCCTGATAAGGCTCAGGTATATGCTCCATCACATCAGAGGTCAGGATAAAATCAAACTTGTTGTCATCAAAATGTGTATCCAACAAATTCACATGCAATATTCCATTGACCATTTCTCCAGACTTATATTTGTTACCGAAATATTCGCTCGAAATATAATTCACATTATGCTTGAGTGAATTGTGGAGTCCTCCGGTTGATTCCGCATTCAATATTGATGCTGTGGTTGTTATCTTTCCGATGTTCTTCATCTTCAACTCTCTTCTGAGCAAATAGCATACCTGCCTTTTTCTATTGCTCGCTCTACATAATAGGCAATAACCGAATTCCCTGTGGTTGTCGAAATACATTATAAAGTAAGATAGCCGCCCGCACACTGTGCATATGCCCACTGACCCCAGTTTGGAAGTAATTTTTTCAATAGTGTTCGGTCCTCTTTCAGGAATCGGATATAAGATCATGGCACCTCAACTGCACACTGAATTTGTGATCTCATAGTATACCATCAGTCACTGCTGTCCAAGATAATCTGGGATCATAGACCTCCCCCTTCCGTGATGCGGCTTCTGGACGGATTTAGCCGTATTTTGGAAATCAGGTTGTCTTTTTTCCAATCTCTTGCTGCGGTCCGCACGTTATAGATGTTAACAAAGCAAAATTGTAACTGCCCTCCAAGAGATCAATATTCTGCATCAGCCTTTGATAGGATTCTTCAGAGCTTCTTGTGTATCTATAATAGCTGTCAAAAAATCCTCCCCTTCCTGAACTCCCGATAAAACTCAGTATGCCACAGGTAATCAAAATTGTCCCCGCATAAAATAAGTCTGTTGTGAAATTTCTTAATGAACTCCAGCCAAAACTTTGGCAAAGCAGCACTGCGAGCAAACAAACGACCAAGTCGAGCAATATAACAAAAGAAAGAAATTTTAGTAATTTTACAGGAAACCTCTGCCATAAACAGACAAGCAGCATTGCTTTGACTCAAGAGGAGGAAAAGCAAGTTTTCATTACTGAATTATTTTGAGGGTGGTAATCCTTCTTCTCAGGGACAGTAAAAATCGTAGCCAAAATTGCATCCTCTAACAATAGATAAATATCTAATCTAATCTAATTTTCTGCTGATTCGCGCATCAATACGTATTAATCACACATGATTCGTCTGAAGGATCGTTCCACCACGACCAACTGTGATAAAAGTGCCGCTGCCATAGGTCACTCCGTGGAGCCACTGCCCCGTGCCAGCTGTTCTCGCAGTCCAGGCGGCACCGCCAGTAGACGTCAGAATTGTCCCGCTTTCACCAACGGCTACGAATGAGCCGTTGCCATAGGCCACTCCATAAAGAGTAATATTAGTTCCAGAAGATCCTGAAGTCCAATTTATACTGTCATTGGATGTCACGATCGTTCCCCAAAGACCGACGGCTACGAATGTTCCATTGCCGTAAGTCACTCCTGTGAGCATATAGGCGGTTCCCGACGTTCTTGACATCCAACTTATACCGTCCGAGGATGTCAGGATTGCGCCGACACCACTGGAGCCGACGGCTACGAATGTGCCATTGCCGTAAGTCACTCCCTGGAGAAAATCGGTCGTTCCAGATGTCCTTGAAATCCAAGTTATGCCGTCGGAAGAGGTCAGAATTGTCCCGCTATCACCAACGGCGACGAATGTACCATTGCCGTAGGCCACTCCGAAAAGAGAATCTGTAGTTCCAGACGTTCTTGAAGTCCAAGTTATACCGTCGGAAGAGGTCAGAATTGTCCCGCTATCACCAACGGCTACGAATGTGCCATTGCCATAGGTCACTCCGGAGAGATCATTAGTAAAGCCAGAGGTTCTTGAAGTCCAAGTTATACCGTCCGCAGAGGTCAGAATTGTCCCACTATCACCGACGGCTACGAATGTCCCGTTGCCATACGTCACTCCTGTGAGATCAACAGGGGTTCCTGAAGTTGTAGCAGTCCAGTTTATGCTGTCAGCAGACATCACGATCGTTCCACCACTGCCGACAACTACGAATGTTCCGTTGCCATAGGCCGCTGCCCTGAGAGGGTTACCTTGAGGTAAAGGGTTTCTCCAATGCCAGTTACTGAGAGCATCACTAGGGGGAACGGGGGGATTCAGAGATCCACTGGAGCCCCCTCCGCATGAGCTTATAAATCCTGACGTACAGATAAGAAGGCTTATTATTGCAATTGACCTTTTCATAAATCCTCTCTTAAATTATAGCAATGAGGATCGCCTGATAATAGATAAAGACAAAGTGATAGAGACAATAATTCTGTCTTGGCATGAAGTTTTCCGAGCATTCTTCTCTTCCATGTGAATTCTAGCAATTCCTATCTGCACATTAAGGATATCACGAGCCAACTTATGATTTCTACGCATTTCTTGCTTTTCATCAAGCATTTTTTGCAGGTAGTGGAGATACGATCAAGGAAAATGCAATATGAAAAGGATGAATCACGATTCTGAGCCTCACTTTTCATAAGCATAGTTCAACTGCTATGGTAATACGAAATCTATATCGACTTTTCAGATAGGACAAAACTTTTAAACTATCCTCTCCTCCCGAGAATTCCGGGAATAGATGCCGATTATGCACCTCGTTAGTACACATTGTGTGATAAAATGACAAGACACCTTTGTGAACGTAACTCTCGGCAGTTTATTCTTGATTGACCTCGATATCAGGTGAAGCAACGGACATAGGAATGAAATGAAGGCGCTCATCCAGAGGGTTTCAGAGGCTTCGGTGGTGGTCAGCGGCAGCACTGTCGGGAACATCGGCAGGGGAATCCTCCTCTTCTTGGGAATCGAGAAAGGGGATAGGGAGAAAGACATCCAGTACCTCATCAACAAGATTGCAAACCTCAGGATTTTTTACGATGCTGAGGGGAAAATGAATCTTTCGGTAAGGGACATCAGGGGAAGCATACTGGCGGTTTCCCAGTTTACCCTTTCCGCGGACTGCAAAAAGGGAAATCGCCCTTCTTTTGACAATGCGGAAACACCTCGGCGTGCGGAACAACTCTATACCTTTTTTGTCCGGATGCTCGCAGACCTTGGAATTCCGGTCTCCACAGGGAGCTTCGGCGCGCATATGGAAGTGCATCTGGTGAACGACGGGCCGGTAACCTTTCTTCTGGATTCGCGCAGGTGAAATGTGAATAATCAGCAGGAACATTTACACCAGGAAAGATTTTCCGCGCTCTATGTGAGGGATTTCCGCATCTTCTGGATAGGGCAGATCATTTCCTTCTCCGGGACATGGATGCAGTCCACTGCCCAGGGATGGCTTGTGTATTCGCTCACCAAATCCCCTTTTTATCTTGGTATTGTTGCCACTGCGGCGTCGCTGCCTGTCCTCCTCCTCACCCTCATCGGAGGAGTGGTTGCGGACAGACTGAGCAAGAGAACCCTTCTCATTACTACCCAGACCCTCTCCATGGTCCCTGCCCTCTCTCTTGCAATTCTCATTAATTTGAAGGTAGTCACCGTCTGGCAGATCGTTTTTTTTGCAATATTGCTGGGCACTGTGAATGCCTTCGATGTACCCGCCAGGCAGTCCTTTCTAAGGACTGCCTG
>DASPUA010000004.1:0-4132 GCA_035623135.1 Thermodesulfovibrionales bacterium
TCTCGATTATCTCCTTATTGAGCGGTTCTCCCGCAGCAACAAAATGGCGCATGGAACGAAACCTGAATACCTGAGAAGCAGATACCCCCTTGACCATCATCCTGTACGCGGTGGGAGGACCGCAGAATGTGGTGACCGGGTACCTCTGCATCACCTCCAGTATAAAGGACGGATCAAACTTCCCCTTTCGATGGAGGGAAAAGATTGTCGCTCCCCTATGCCAAGGTCCGAAAAGGCTTGACCACGCAGCCTTTGCCCATCCCGTATCCGAGAGATTCCAGTGGATGTCCCCTGGTCTGAGATCGAGCCAGTACTTTCCAGTCAATTGATGTGCAAAGGGATATGAGGCGTGGGTATGCACCACCATCTTTGGGGGACCTGTTGTCCCTGAGGTAAAATAAATTATGGCAGGCTCATCGGCAGAGCCCCTGTCTCCTGCAAGCAAATCGGCACGGTCACGCTCCCTTACGTAATTATGCCATCCCCGACGCTCATTAACGAGTATCAGGAGGGGAC
Source organism: Thermodesulfovibrionales bacterium (assembly GCA_035623135.1). Taxonomy (GTDB): domain Bacteria; phylum Nitrospirota; class Thermodesulfovibrionia; order Thermodesulfovibrionales; family UBA9159; genus DASPUA01. The sequence continues at coordinate 517 of DASPUA010000004.1, forward strand.
TGACCGACACACCATTCACCGCATCCTCCACCTTGGGGGCGTCCTCCTCTGACGCAATGACTGCCTTCACCTCTGTTGCAGAGAGCCTGTACTCAATATCCTTGGAAACGAGAAGGGTTGTGGCAGGGATAGGAACTGCATTCAGTCTCATAAGGCTGAGCATAATTTCCCACCATTCAGGGATATTGGAGAGCATGACAAGCACCTTGTCTCCCTTGCCGATACCCATTGCCTTAAGAGCGCCCGCCCCCTTTGATGACCTCACCCTCATCTCATTGAACGTATATTTTTTTTCCATACTCCCGTCTGTCCAGAAAAGGGCTGTCCTCTCCCCCCATCCATCAAACACATCCAGGGGAAAGGAGAATCTCTCAGGAACAGATAGAGACAGGCCCCCGTATTCCTTCTCGTAATCCGTCATGCTAAACGACTCGTTCATACCAGAATGGTACCATATTTCTGCCTTTCATAATTCCCCTTCCCATGTGAGAAAAATCAGGTATACTTTAGACAGTGATGCCAATGACCAATCAAAACCCTTCCCCTTCCATCGGTTCCGAGAAACCCCTTCTCAAAGTCCTCAATAATTTCATGAACAAGAACAGAGGGAAAGGTACATTCCTCGAACGTGAAGCAAAAGGACTTTTCAAAGAGATGGGACTCGCTGTCCCAAAAGGGAGCTTTATTGCAAGGGGAGAGGTCATTCAGCCCCTGACGGACCTGGCCTTCCCCCTTGTGGCAAAGGTCTCTTCATCAAAGATCACTTCAAAAAGCGACGTAGGAGGGGTAAAGGTCGGGATTAAGGACAAAGTTGAACTGAGCCGCGCGATTCATGAACTCATGCTTATTGAGAATGCAGAAGGGGTCCTTGTGGAAGAAATGGCCCCTCAGGGCGTAGAAGTCATTGTGGGCGGGGTAATTGACAACCAGTTCGGTCCTGTGGTGATGTTCGGTCTGGGAGGAGTGTTTGTGGAACTTTTCAGGGATGTTGCCTTCGGGCTCGCACCCCTTCTACCTGGAGACGCACTCTGGCTTATTCAGCAGACGAAAGGACATAGACTCCTAGACGGGTACAGGGGGAAACCTCCTTTGGATATCACCGCATTGATACGTATAATTAGTGTGGTCTCAGAAATTATGGCAACCAGGGTGGTAAAAGAGATTGACTTAAATCCTGTCGCTCTTTATCCGAAAGGGTCCCTTATACTCGATGCGAAGATGGCGGCCATAACCTGACTCCGCTCCCTGCTGCTTCCCCCCACGCTTTTACAGTGAAACTAGGTGCATAGAGCCAAAACAAAAGTTGTATAATAAAATTATGCCAGAAGAAGTAGTAACCGTAGATTCCCTCATAAAAAAGGTACTCACCTATAATCCTGATGCCGATGTGGAACTCCTGAGAAAGGCATATATATTCTCAAGGGAAGCCCACTGCAGTCAGAGGAGGATTGAAGGGACTCCCTACATAGGGCATCCCCTCTCAGTTGCGGATATCCTCACCGACATGAAGGTGGATGTGGCGACCATTGCCGCGGGCCTGCTCCATGATACCATCGAAGATACTGAAACAACCCCAAAGGACATTAAGGACATCTTCGGGGAGGAGATCGCATTCCTCGTGGATTCTCTCACAAAACTGAGCAAGATTGAATTCAAGACAAAGGAAGAGGCGCAGGCAGAGAACTTCAGGAAGATGCTCCTCGCCATGTCAGAGGATATCAGGGTCATTATCATCAAATTCGCTGACAGACTCCATAATATGAGGACACTCCAGTTCCTACCTGAAAACAAGAGACAAAGGATCGCCACCGAAACCCTGGAGATTTATGCACCCCTCGCAAACAGGCTTGGAATAGGATGGCTCAGGCTGGAATTCGAAGACCTCAGTTTCCATGTGTTGATGCCTGAGCTTTATGAAGAACTGGTAAGGAAGGTCGCAAGGAGGAAAGAAGAGCAGGAGGGCTACCTGCGGGAAGTTGCGAAGACCGTGGAGGACAGACTCAAGGAAGAGGGAATTCATGGGAGGGTCTCGGGAAGGGTGAAACACTACTACGGGATATACCAGAAGATGCAGAGACAGAGGATCACCTTTGACCAGGTCCATGATGTGCTGGGGCTCAGGATTATCACCGACACCAATGCGAATTGTTACACGATCATGGGTCTCATACACTCCCTCTGGACGCCAATCCCCGGAAGGTTCAAGGACTATATCGCCATGCCAAAATCCAATATGTACCAGTCACTCCACACCTCGGTCATCGGACCAAAGGGGGAACGGGTTGAATTCCAGATACGTACAGAAGAGATGCACGATATCGCCGAGGAGGGGGTTGCGTCCCACTGGAAGTACAAGGAAAAGGACGCAGTACGGGACAAGGACAGCAGGTATATCGCATGGCTAAGGGAGTTGATACAGTCCCAGAAGGAGCTTCGTGACGCAAGGGAATTCCTGGAGGCAGTGAAGGGCGAGGTGGTACCCGAGGTGGTGTATGTCTTTACTCCCAAGGGCGAGATAAGAGAGCTCCCTGTGGGGTCGACACCAGTGGACTTTGCCTATAGCATTCATACCCAGGTGGGGCACAAGTGCATCGGCGCAAAGGTGAACGGCAGGATTGTCCCCTTGAGATACCAGCTGAAAAACGGAGATACCCTTGAGATCATCACCTCCCCTACCCACGGGCCGAGCAGGGACTGGCTTAAGTTTGTGGTCACCCAGAGGGCAAAGGGAAGAATAAAACAGTGGATAAAGGCCGAGGAAAGGAAACAGAGCATTGAACTGGGCTTAAAGCTGCTAGAGGTGGAAATGAAAAAGCACCATCTCAAGCCCTCTGTCCTCAAAACAGATGAGATGCAGACAATGGCAAAGGCCTTCAGCCTGCAGTCATTCGATGACCTCCTCGTATCAGTGGGATATGGAAAGGTATCTCCACACCAGGTGGTGAACAGACTCCTGCCTGAAAAGGAGCAGGAGGAGGTGGTGCAAAGAGCGGCCAGACCTGAGAAGGAACAGAAGGGCATCACTATAAAGGGGATTGACCATATCCTTTACCATACCGCCAAGTGCTGTTTTCCCATACCCGGTGATGCCCTCGTGGGATTCGTCACAAGGGGGAGAGGCGTGACTATCCATAGGAGAGATTGCCCGAACCTTGAAAGCCTCGCAATCGACGACGGGAGGATCGTTGATGTGGACTGGAAACCGGGGAGAGAGACCACCACGCCAGCAAGGCTCCTCGTGGAAACCGTAGACAGGGCAGGAATGATTGCTGATCTGAGCGCATTGATATCATCGGTGAATGTGAATATCTCCCACATGCAGGCTACTACCACCCAGGACAAGAAGGCACATATTGTCTTTAACCTTGCGGTGACTGACAGGCTGCAGCTCACAGGTCTCATCCAGAAGATCGCACAGACCGAGGGAGTCCTGAGGGTAAAACGGTGACTTATGGTCTTCCCGGCGATCCCGAGGAATCCCTGTCCAGAGCCCTCCTCTTGTCCTGATTTCTCACCGCGTTCTTCTTCAATCCAATAACGAGTAAGGCAATTGAGCCCACTCCCATCAGTACTCTCATTACAGAACCTGATGCAAAAAGAACCCTTTTCAAGACGC
>DASPUA010000005.1:0-5923 GCA_035623135.1 Thermodesulfovibrionales bacterium
TCGCACGCCACGGCCTTGCATATGACGAACTCCACCTTTCTTCTGACAAAACCACATTGTTCGCCCGCACAGATGTGGTAGTGGACGATTCACCATATACCCTTGAAAAGGCCTTGGAGAGCGGTGTCCTGGGAACAGGGCTGCTCTTCCCCTGGAATAAACCATGTGCAGACAATGGCTTCAGGCTCTTCCGGAACCTTAACGAAGTCCTCCAGTACATCCTTTCGATGCCCGGGACGCCATTTCGGCGATGACGCGCTCCTCTGGTATTCACTTTCCACAGACTCTCCTTCTCTGCACCTTTGCATCCTTGGGTGGTAGAATAGAAACGTATCACCGTAAGGGAAGGAATAAGACAATGACAAGGAAGAATGAATTCTCATGCGGTCTCTGCAGCACTGTTTGGCAAAAGTCAGGAGCCATATAAAGTCCATTGATACTCCTTATTCATCCCCCTGTTGCCAAGCCGTCCGAGCCTCCCGCAGGCATCGCGAGACTCTCTGGCATGCTGGGCAGCCTCAGGGTTGCACACCGGCTCCTCGATGCAAACAGAGAGGGGCTCCTTAATCTCCTCCGTAACGCTCTTCCCCCTGAAAATGCCACGGATACCTGGACGAGAAGGGCCATCAAAAATCTTGAGCCTAATCTTCGTGCCATCAGAGACCCTGTCCTCTACCGAAACCTGGACCGTTACAAGAGGGCGGTAAGGGATATAGGAAGGGTACTGGCCCGTGTCACTTTTCAAGACAAAGTGGTTAGCCTGGCCAATTACGAAGATCAAGGACTGTCTCCTTTGAAGAGCAGAGATCTCATCACCGCTGCAGAGCACCCTGAACTGAACCCCTTTTATCCCTACTTCCATTCCAGACTTGAGGGGATCTTCTTGTCAGAAGAACCCAGAGTGGTGGGTATTTCCTTGAACTATCTGAGCCAGGCATTGGCCTCCTTTTCCTTGATCGGTTTTATAAAACGACAATTCCCCTGGGTGAAGGTGATTCTGGGGGGCGGACTTATCACCTCATGGGTAAAGAACCAAGCATGGAAAGACCCATTCCCAGGCCTGGTGGACCACATGGTGGCAGGGCCGGGCGAATACCCGCTCCTCTCGCTCCTCGGCCTCCATACACCAGAGAGAAAGACGCCGAGACCCGATTACTCTTCTCTCTCGCAAGAAGCCTACCTTTCCCCCGGTTTTATCCTTCCTTACAGCGCCTCCACTGGGTGTTACTGGAACAGGTGCGCGTTCTGCCCTGAGAAAGCAGAGGGGAACCATCATTGCTCTCTTCCGGTGCAGCAGGTAATTGAAGATTTAGGTGTCCTGGGGCATACCACAAGGGCCTCCCTCATCCATATTTTGGACAACGCCATAAGTCCCGCACTCCTCAGTTCTTTTTCCAAAAACCCTATGGGCATCCCCTGGTATGGGTTTACCCGTGTCAGCCCCCTCCTCGCTGATCTGGATTTCTGTGTGGAGCTGAAAAGATCCGGATGTGTAATGCTCAAACTTGGTATTGAATCAGCGGACCAGCATGTGCTAGATACCCTGCAGAAAGGGATCAGTATCAAAACAGCATCCACTGTTTTGAGGAATCTCAGGAAGGCTGGTATCCTGACCTATGTGTATCTCATCTTCGGCACTCCGGCTGAGAATGAAAGCACAGCGGAAAAGACTCTTGAGTTCACTGTTCGGCACAGTGACTCCATTGATTTCCTCAACCTCGCGATATTCAACATGCCTGCATCAGCAGCCCACCATCAGGATGTCGAGACACGAAGGTTCTCTGAGGGAGATCTTTCACTCTATACCGACTTTGTCCACCCTCACGGCTGGGACAGGAAACATGTCAGATTTTTCCTCGAGAAGAAATTCCGGAGACATCCCGCAGTAGCAGGAATACTGAACAATGAACCGCCTGTATTCACCTCTAACCACGCGCCCTTTTTTGTGAAGTGATTTTTGCACGATCATCCGGCAGGGAGTCTCATCATTTCCATGATTTCTTTAGCAGGTCCGAAAGGTATGTCTTACAGAAAGGAATCCGGGCCGCATCACCACTGGCTGGTCCGGACTTCACTGCCTGGGAAATTGTATTTGCACAGGAGTCTGTCTGAGGGTCTTTGAATCGTCTCCCAATTGAACATGAGTGTTCCATCCCCATGCCCACAGGGTGCCGTCCGATTTCAGGGCCACGGTATGATGCCAGCTCGTAGCAACAGAGATCCATGTGGCGTCAGTCCCTATCTGAGCAGGAGTCAGCCTGTCAGTCGTTGTACCGTCCCCCAATTCGCTGAAAAAATTGGATCCCCATGCCCACAGGGTCCTGTCTGATTTAAGGGCCATACTGTGATGACCTCCCGCGGCGATAGAGGTCCATGTGGTGTCAGTTCCTATTTGAACAGGAGTCAGCCTGTCAGTCATCGTACCGTCCCCCAATTGGCCCAGATTGTTGAGCCCCCATGCCCACAAAGAACCGTCTGATTTAAGGGCCACGTTGTGGTTGTATCCCGCAGCAATCGAGACCCATGTCGTATCGGTCCCTATCTGAACAGGGATCAAGCTGCCGGTGCCTGTGCCGCCCCCCAACTTGACGTCACTGAAATATCCCCAGGCCCACAACGTCCCGTCTGATTTCAGGGCGAGAGTACGCACATCACCTGCTGCAATAGCCTTCCACCTATTGTCAGTTCCTATCCTCACAGGAGTCAATCTGTCGGTCGTTGTGCTGTCGCCCAATTGGCCCAGATTGTTCACCCCCCAGGCCCACAGGGTCCCGTCTGATTTCAGGGCCACGTTGTGGTTGTATCCTGCAGCAATCGAGATCCATGTGGTATCAGTCCCTATCTGAACAGGGGTCAGTCTGTTCGTTGTCGTGCCGTCGCCCAATTGGCCAAGATTGTTCACCCCCCAGGCCCACAAAGTCCCGTCTGATTTCAGGGCTATGGTGTGATCGTATCCCGTTGCAACAGAGACCCATGTAGTGTCAGTTCCTATCTGAAAAGGGGTGAATCTGTCAAAAGGAGGCAGTCTATCAGTTGGCGAACCATCTCCCAATTGGCCGGTTTGGTTCCATCCCCATGCCCACAGAGAACCGTCTGCCTTCACCATTACCGTGTGATCCCATCCAGCGGCTATTTGGGGGCTCACCGCAAAAGATGGTCCCTCCAAAACCGGAAAGACGCAGAGGGCACTGAAGAGCAAAAAAGAAAAGAGAAGATATTTCCTTCCGGATCCGAGCGGTTCTTTATCCCCCTGCATGAGTGCTGAAGAAAACCCTCGATGTGTCTTAAAGGCCGCTAAATAGTAACCCATATATTTTCCTCACCAGTATGCTCATTATCACCAAACAAAAAACAACCTTCTAAAAATATGTCCCTGTGTGCATTTTTTATAGCACTTTAATGTGCAGTTGTCAATGAAGGTCTCCATAAGACGATAAGATACAGCCGCCGCTTAGAGAGTCTTCTCACTCTTTTTTTCCTGCTGCTTCTTCAATGAAGAAATGCATGAGAAATTCCTCATCTTTTGGAGGCAAATCGAATTCCAAAGAGGCCGCTTCGATTAACTTGAATAACTTGGCCTCAGGGTTTTCGAGACGTTCATCAGATATCCATTTGATAGCCTTTCTCAGAAGTTCACCCTCAGCTTGAATGCTCATTGTAGTTTCTCCCTGAAACAATTATATCATACGGCAAGGTGCAACCTATACATAGGATGAGGAATCCCGGCCTTTCCCTCTTCCATTCCCCCACTACGCATGATCCTTATGCGGCCACTGCAGGGTCGTAGACAGCAGAAGCTGAACCGGCTATCGATTACAGGTGTGTGACCTCTCGACCGTCAGGTTCCTCCTATGCTGAGCGCCTGGCCAATGGCCGGGATGAAATCCTTTTTCCTTGACATGACCCGGGGTAGAATGCAGGTACCGCCCTCAACCTGCACATTGAAGGCCTTCTCCACGATCCAGGTCTCTCCGCTTAAGAGAACCCGCTCATGGGAGGAACTGAGAGGGTTTGTGACGAGCAGTACCGTAAGGTCATAGCCATTGGACACCCTGATCCGTTCCAGTTCCGCGAGGATCTCTTCTTCCCTGAGGTCTATGTCCTTACATTCAAGGACCATCATCTGGCTCACACCCAGCTTTTTCCCACTGATGAGGAATTCCTTAAAGTCCGCTGCAATGAGCTCCGCAGTGCTCCTGTCCTCAATATGGATGCTCGCGTGGAGAAGCTCCCTGCCGTAGTGCTCCAGGGAGACCTCTGCCATCTCTGCAAGCCTATGTGCAGCGTGGCGGTCACGCTCGGTAGTGGTAGAGAGCGTGAGCAGGAGGGTGTCGGAAAGGATCCCGGAAAGGAGCAGGCCAGCCACCTCCCTGGGGATATTCACCTGATGGAGGAACATCATTCCTGCCACCACTGTGCAGGTACTCCCCACAGGGTCGTTATAGACATAAATGGGCGCAACAGTGGAGATATCGCCCACACGGTGATGGTCAATGATCTCCATGATCTCCGCATCCTCAATATTGTCTACTGCCTGGGATATTTCGTTGTGATCAACAAGAACTGCCCTTTTCCGTACAGGCTGGAGCAGGTCTGTCCTCGTCACCACCCCCATCAGTCTGTTGTCTCTGTCCACCACGACCGCGCTGCGGTAGTCCGATTCCAGTATCTTCTTTTTCAATTCTGACACCGGCGTATAGAATCCCACTGCAGGATGGTGGATGGTCATGATGGTCGAAACAGGCTCGGACATGGTCATGAGCTGGACAGTGGCAAATGCCGGATGGGGGGAAGAGAGCAGAAGTGTGCCATGTTCTTCTGCAGCTGCCACCACCTCGCGGTTCACCGGCATATTGTCCACAACGATCAGGGCCGCGCATCCGGAACGAATGAGCTCAAGCTGGATGTCATGCTGGTCACCGATAATAACAATGTCCCCAGGACGGGTCCTGTTCAGGACGGTCCCCTTCTGCATAGACGCGATGAAAATCCTTCCCTTCAGCAGGTCGACCTTCTTTGAATTGCTGGTCACGTGTCCGTCCAGTGTCTTGAGGACAATATCAAGGCTCAGGGGCGCTCCGGTAAGATCACTGAACCCCACGCTCTCCATATAATGGCGGGCGATATCCTTCAACCCGACGATCCCTGCGAATCCTCTTCCCTCGTCGACCACCGGTACCGAGCGCACTCCTTGCGCGCGCATCAGGAGCGCGAGGGACTGGACAGAATCCCGCTCATTGACCGAAATGGGTTTTTTCAGTTCAAGGTCAGCCACGGTTGCTGCAAGGCTCTCCACCTCAAGGGGCGCAGGTACCCCGAACCGTTCTAGCACAAACTGGGTTTCCCTGTTGATCTTGCCTGCTCGCGCAGGCGTGAAGAGAAACCGCTTGTCGGTCAGATTCTTGAAATGCGCATAGCCTATGGCAGAACAGATCGAATCAGTATCCGGGTTCTTGTGTCCCAGCACATACACAATTTTTGTCTGTTCACTTACTGCCACGCGATACTCCTTCTCTCAAATAGGATTTCTTTCTATTTTACATCGAGCCTTCGTGAAATGCCATTCACCGATTCTGTTTTTGCCTTTCTTTTGACTATTTCCGTATCATCATCGCATCTTGCAAAGATGCGAAGACCTCCTCCTGAAAAATACCATGGAACATTCTAGGAGGCAAGAAAGAGTGCTCATGAGAATACATAGAAAAACACTCTTGAAACTCGAACTAGAGTATAAATGGTAATCCACAGTGAGGCATTGAGGGGATTCACCGACGAAGCAACACCAGCATTATTTTGACAGAGTTACAGTTACCAATAATACCCTCACTTTTCTACAGGAGGAGTCGTGGATGGTATATGTCGTGCTAATTTTTCCTTGCTGAAGGCCTTGGTCCTCATCCCTTCAAATGAAAGGGAACGCTTG
>DASPUA010000006.1:0-5822 GCA_035623135.1 Thermodesulfovibrionales bacterium
AGTGAGTGAAGATTGCATCCTTAGTGAGGGTTGTTTCAACGAGGGGGTCCCCCTTCATTGAAACCCTGCAAGGTATCTCTCATAATTATGGACTTATCATTGTCACTCAAGAATCCTGAAGGGAGAGGGAATGAATGTGAGGATAAATATTATTAAGGCAAGCCCTCCTATAATTTTCCTTGTCCTGTCCAAGGGAACCTCCCATTGGATTACCGGAGGATGCTTTAACCCCAACACGATCATTACCGCACCCCAAAACGCCCATCCTTCCCAAGAAAGAAATCCAAGCAACAGGAGGGTTCCCACAAGGATTACGGATATGAATTTATGCCTCTCACCGAGAAAGGCATAGGCGATATGCCCTCCATCAAGTTGCCCTATGGGAATGAGGTTCAGCGACGTAACAAAAAGGCCGATCCATCCTGCAAATGCCACAGGATGCAACAATACTTCATGGGACGGAGGAGGCACTCCCATGACAAGACGTGAAAGCAGGGAAAAGAGAAGAGAATCGCCAAGGCTCAATATACTTTCAGCCTCAGCTACATGAACCACGCTGGAATACCTGAGCCCTACGATCACCGCAATGACTGACAGAAAAAAGCCTGCAATGGGTCCTGCAGCACCTATATCTATGAGTGCCTTCCTCGTCACAATGGGTGACTTCATCTTAATGAAGGCACCGAATGTGCCTATGAGTGAAGGTGCAGGAATAAAATAGGGAAGTGTGGCTTTCGTATGATGCTTTTTCGACGCAAAATAATGGGAGAGCTCATGGCTGAGGAGAATCGCCATGAGAGTCAATGAGAAGGGCAATCCCTCGAGAATTCTTAACGGCTCATTAAAGATATTAACTCCCTTTTGAAAAAAAGCGCCTGCAATCAGGGTCGACAGGAATGTGAGGGCAAAAAGGGCAAGGTGGAGAAAGGGAAATGTCTTCACTCAACCAGCCCTCCCCTCAGGTCGTAATCATAAGCTTCTTTAATTTCCACCTCCACAAACTCACCTTGTCTTAAAGAACAAGGATGCTGAAGAGTGAGGCGTGAAGCGCTCTTATCCCTTGTCTTCTCACTTGCCCCTTGCCCTGTGCTTATCCCCCTCTCCTTTTTCTCAATGAGCACGACTCCGTCTATCTCCGGTGCCTGGGATGACAGCCGCCCGATTATGGTATCGCCCTCCGCCTCATCCACAATTGCCCTCAATTTCTGTCCTACCAACGTCTTGTTCATATCCAAAGAGATTGTGGACTGAATTCTCATGATCTCATCGCGCCTCTTTTCTTTCACTTTTTTGGGTACCTTTCCCTTCATTCCCGCAGCAGGTGTTCCTTCCTCTTGCGAGTAGACAAATACCCCAAGCCTTTCAAATCGCGTCTCTTCAATAAAGGTCTTCAACCTCCAATAGTCGTCATTCGTCTCTCCGGGAAATCCCACAATAAATGTCGTCCTCAGCGTAGCCTCCGGGACTGCGTCTCTTATCCTCCGGATCATCTGTGTGTAGGACTCTTTTGTTCCCGTCCTGCCCATGGCTCTCAGGATACGAGTTTCAGAGTGCTGCAACGGGACATCCAGGTACTTACATATTTTGTGCCCATTGCATAGTAATGACAGCAGTTCGTCATTGATCGCAGTGGGATAGAGATAGAGAAGGCGTATCCAGAAATCACCGCTTATAGAGGCCATGTCCCTGAGCAGGGAAACAAGCGTATATCCGCCAAATTCCCTGCCATAGCTTCCTATATCCTGGGCAACAAGGACAAGCTCCCTGATTCCGTGTGAGATGTGCTCCTCAGCCTTTCCGAGTATCTTCTCAGGCTCTATGCTCCTGTATGGTCCTCTGATAGCAGGGATGATACAATACGTGCAACCCCTGCTACAGCCTTCAGCGATCTTAAGATAGGCGTAAGAACCTGTCCCCAGGTGACTTTTCCCAGGTATCTGTCCGCCATTCCCATTGTTTCTTTCTTTACCCTCGAACCGCTCTTGGCTTCCCACAGCCTCCTTGCAGTACTCCACTATTTCCTGTTCTTCTCCCACACCCCAAAGGGCATCTATCTCAGGAATTTCCTTCTTGAGTTCACTCGCATATCTCTTTGCAAGACATCCGAATACGAGTAATTTCTTCCCTTCCTCTTTGAGGTGCCGGAGCTTGAGTATCTCATCTATTGACTCCCTTTTCGCCTCTTCGATAAAGCCGCAGGTATTCACAAGAATAAGTTCCGCGTCCTCCGCATCGGGAGTGTGCACGAACCCTTCTTTCGCGAGATTTCCCAGAAGGGTTTCACTGTCCACAAGATTCTTTGGACATCCAAGACTCACGATGGATACCTTAGGCATTTCTCCTCTTGAGCAGTGCATAGATAATAACGTAGCTTGTCACAGACGCAAGGAGGCCTATGATCACTGTCCCTAAAAGAAACGGCATAAGCAAAGGGCCCAGATCCTTCAACAACATACTGAAGGTGATATGTCCCCAGTCAATATGAGGAAGTATCTTCTGCAGACGAAGGCACTTTGCCCCCACCCAGGTACAGAATGTGTAAATGGGGATTATGGTCCATGGATTTGTGACATACACCCCGATGATGGTGACAAACCTGTTGAGCCTGAAGAGATGTGCGAGGGAAATCCCAAGGATCGTATGAATACCGAAGAACGGCGAAATACCGATAAAGATACCCAATGCAAAGGCCGTGGATATCCTGTGGGGGGTGTCCTTCACCGAAAGTAATAGCCTTATTTTATCCCTTAATGCCAATGCTGGTATCCCTCTGGAGAGAGTGGTTTTTCTGAACCGTCCCGTTCAACAATAACCCTTGCGGAATTCGTAATCTCACCGATACAGGCAGCATTCACCCGCCGATCTGCCGGCGCAGTGAAGAGTAACTCGTAATCTTCTCCTCCCGAGGTGGCAAGCACATGAGGTTCCTTGCCGAGAAAAGAAGCTGCCTTTATCATCTGAACAGAGAGAGGGAGGTGTGTGATGTAGATTCTCGCACCTACCCTGCTTTCTTCACAAAGCCGGTAAAGGTCTATAAAGAGGCCGTCACTTATGTCTATCATTGCAGTCGCACCACTTGCAATCCTAAATGGACTCCTCGCCTCTGAGAGGAGGTGTCTCTTGAGAAGGGGCCTCATCGTGGACCATCTTAAAGGCGTATCGATCTTTTCTCCTGTTTCAAGGGATATGGGTTTCCCTATCCTCTTCAATAATTCAAGGCCGCATGCGGAATCGCCGAGATTCCCGGTAACATAAATCCTGTCACCGGGACGCGCGCCTGATCGCAGGACAGGTTTTTGGGTATACCCGATGACGGTCGCAGAAACTGCCACCACCTCTGATGCCGACAGGTCACCTCCCACAAGCGTGATACGGTAACGGCGAAGGGCCTTCTCCACGCCTCTAAGAAATGAATTGAAGGAATTCTCGTGTATGTTTTCAGGCGCCGCAATATCCAGAAGAACAAACCTTGGACTGCCCCCCATGGCAAAGATATCACTCACATTCACTGATATGATCTTGAATCCGAGCTGAAAGTACGTGGTGAACTCAAAATCGAAGTGCACGCCTTCCACCATCATATCCGTCGTCAGAAGCAGTTTCCCCTTCCGAGGAAGCACCACCGCACAATCATCACCGATTCCTGCAACAATGTCTTTTGCCCTGCGTGTAAACCTCTTTTGTATCTCCTTAAGCAGGGCAAGTTCTCCTCGTTCATTCAGTCTTCTATTCCTCATAACACGTTACCAAAATTAATCCCCTTGGTCTTCCCATGGTGAGGAAGCTTGGGGGGTCATACTGTTTTCAATGCGAATGCAGTAAACGCGCAGTGGGAAGCACTGGCGGAAGAGAATCCGAATTCCTTTGGCTTGGAGCTATGCCTTTCCTTTTGCTTTTCTGTCGGTTTTCAGGGCCACTTTGAGAACATCATCCATAGTATCCACCAAGAGAAACTGCATATCCTTTTTAACGTATTTGGGGATGTCCTCAATGTCCTTTTTGTTCCTCGATGGAATAATTACCCGATTGATTCCCATCCTCTTTGCAGCAAGACTCTTTTCCTTGAGCCCTCCTATGGGAAGTACCCTCCCCCTAAGAGTGACTTCTCCGGTCATGGCTACACTCTTATTCACCGGTTTTCCTGTCAATGCAGAAGCGATGGCAGTAGCCATGGTAATGCCTGCAGAGGGCCCGTCCTTGGGGATTGCCCCGGCAGGCACATGGATGTGCATATCAGTACGTGAAAAGACGTCATCCTTGATGCCAAGTCCCTTTGCCCTGGAGCGTATATAACTCAGGGCAGCCTGAGCAGACTCTTTCATTACATCTCCCAGTTGTCCGGTAAGGGTGAGCCCTCCCTTTCCTTTCATGGTGGTCGCTTCGATATAGATAATATCCCCCCCTGACTCTGTCCATGCAAGTCCGGTGGCGACGCCCACCTCATCTCTTTCCATCTCTTCCTCAGGGAGGTATTTGGGCACACCCAAAAACTTGTGAAGATTCCGAGGAGTGACGACAAAATTCTGCTGGTCCCCTTCGGCTATCCTCTTCGCAACCTTTCTGCAGAGGTTGGCGATCTCCCTCTCAAGACTCCTCACTCCCGCTTCCCTCGTATATTGCGATATCACGAGGAGAAGTGCAGCATCCGTCATCTTGAGAATCTTCTTTGTGATCCCGTGCTCCTCTAACTGCTTCGGAACAAGATAGTTCTTTGCGATCCCCAGTTTCTCCTCAGCGGTATATCCGGACAAGTAGATAACTTCCATCCTGTCTCTCAAAGGACCGGGGATGGTGTCCGCAAGATTCCCTGTGGTGATGAACATCACGTGGGAGAGGTCAAAGGGAACCCCAAGATAATGATCGACAAAGGCGTTGTTTTGCTCAGGGTCTAGAACCTCCAGTAAGGCGGAAGAGGGATCGCCCCTAAAGTCCATTCCGATCTTGTCTACCTCATCAAGCATAAAGACAGGGTTGTTTGTCCCAGCCTGCTTCATCCCCTGGATGATCCGCCCCGGGAGGGCTCCCACATAGGTCCTCCTGTGACCGCGGATTTCCGCCTCGTCCCTCACGCCTCCAAGGGACATTCTCACGAATTCCCTTCCCAAAGACCTTGCAATGGACTTGCCGAGAGAGGTCTTGCCCACTCCAGGAGGTCCGATAAAACAGAGAATAGGCCCCTTCATCTTTTCCTTTAACTTTCTCACACTGAGGTACTCCAGGATACGCTCTTTCACCTTCTCGAGATCATAGTGGTCCTTGTTCAACACCTTCTCCGCTGCTCTTATATCAAGCTTGTCTTTTGTGGACTTTGACCACGGGATTTCCACCATCCACTCCAGATAGGTTCTCACCGTGGCAGCTTCCGCGCTGTCAGGGTGCATTTTGCCAAGTCGCTTCAGTTGCTTTTCTGCTTCCTTCAGAACCTTTTCAGGCATCTTGGCTTCTTCTATCTTCTTTCGCAGTTCATTGACTTCTTCTCCCCTCTCATCGATCTCGCCCAGTTCCTTCTGTATGGCCTTAAGCTGTTCTCTCAGGAAATACTCCCGTTGTGTCTTGTCGATCTCACCCCTTGCCTCTGTCTGTATCTTCTGCTGGACAATGAGGAGTTCTATTTCCCTGCTCAATATATCGCTCACTTTTTTCAGCCTCTGGACCGGTTCCATAATCTCGAGGACCTCCTGCGCCTGCTCTGTTTTGAGCCCGAGATTTGAGGCAACCAAATCCGCAAGTCTCCCGGGATCCTCAAGATTCTCCACAACCACCATGATGTCAGGGAGGATCGTCTTCCCCAAGGAAACCGCCTTATCCAGTTGCTCCTTCAC
>DASPUA010000007.1:0-5951 GCA_035623135.1 Thermodesulfovibrionales bacterium
CCTCGGGATAGGTGCCGTCTTCTCTTAACTGTCCCACTGACATCCGGGTCAGTATCTCCAGCCCCTCCTCAACCATCTCAATGGGATAAATGGAGAACTTTCCTCCTCTCACCGCATCAACCACATCCTTCTTCAGCATGAGGTTCTTTACGTTTTTCTTGGGTATAATCACCCCATGGCTGCCGTCAAGCCCTCTGAGTCTGCAGAGCTCAAAGAAACCCTCGATCTTCTCGTTTACTCCGCCGATAGGCTGGACCACACCGGTCTGGTCCATGGATCCGGTGACAGCGATATTCTGGGCCAGGGGAACCCCGGATATGCTGCTGGTGAGGGCATAAAACTCAGCGCAGGTCGCGCTGTCTCCTTCCACCATGTCATAGAGCTGCTCAAATGTGATGGACGCAGAGAGACTCAAGGGCTTCTTGACGGCATATTTGCTCCCCAGATAGTGGGTAAGAATCATGATCGCCTTTTCATGGATCTTTCCGCTCATCTTTGTCTCGCGTTCTATGTTTACCACCCCTGCCTTTCCTGTGTAGGTCGTAGCAGTTATCCTTGAGGCCTTCCCGAAGCTGTAATCCCCCAAGTCAAGAACTGCAAGGCCGTTCACCTGTCCCTTCTTTACACCCGAGGTCTCAACGATCAGCGTTCCCTCCTGCATCAATTCCTGAAGCCTCTCCTGGATCCTATTACTCCTGTAAATTTTTTCACTGACCGCCTTTTCCACATGTTCTGCCTTCACCAGCGCGCTTCCTGCAGTTTTTGCCCAGTGGACGGATTCCCTTGCTAAGTCAGCAATGTCGCTGAACCTGGATGAGAGTTTCTCCTGGTGCTCAGAAAGCCTTGAGCCGAATTCAACAATCTTTGTTACACCAGACCTGTCAAAAGGGGGAAGGTTCTCCTGCTTGCACAAGGTGGCAATAAAGAGGGCGTACTTCTGAATATTTTCATTCGTTCTCTCCATCCTGCTGTCAAAATCAGCCTTCACCTTGAAGAGTTCCCTGTATTCTTCATCGAGGTTATACATCAGATAGTAGAGATAAGGGCTTCCCACGAGGATGACCTTCACATCGAGAGGTATCGCTTCAGGTTTCAGGGAGGTGGTGGAGACGAGCCGGTACTGCTCCCAGACGTCCTCTATCTTTATCTCCCTGTTTCTGATTGCCCGCTTGATCGCATCATAGGCAAAGAGGTTCCTGAGCAGATCAAGGACGTTTATCACGATGTATCCGCCGTTTGCCCTGTGAAGGGATCCCGCCTTGATCATGGAAAAATCCGTCATCGCCATGCCGTACTGGAATTTGTGCTCAATTCTTCCAAAGAGATTGTAGTATGCGGGGTTGCTCTCGAACACGCAGGGGGCACCTTTAGCTTCCCCGTTGTTTACAAGGACATTTACCGTATACCGTGTAAATGTGGGTTCTGTCTTGGGGAGTTTCATAAACGGTAAGGGCGCGGGTTGCTCCTCTGATGATTTGAAGTCCTCGAGATGGGCGAGAATATCCTCTTTCACGTCCTCGAGATAGTGCGTGATTTTTTCATTTTCCCGGTATTTCTTCTTAATGTCCTCGATGAGGTGTCCCACCGAGGAGAGGGCCGCCTCCCTTTCCAGCCGCAATAGGAGTTGTTTCAGGAGCTTCTCGCCTTCCCTTACTGCCCTCACCACATCGTCGAGTTTCTCCTGCAGGAGTTTGCCGAGCTCTTCAATCTTTTTCTTGGTGTTGGCATCAAGGCCTTCAAACTCCTCCTCGGTAAGGGGCTCACCCGTCTTCTTTACCGGCACAATGAGAAGACCACTCACGGTCTTGCGTATGGAAAACCCCTTTGCCTGTGCCTCCTCCTCGAGACCGCCGAATAAGTCCCTCTGCTTCTTCTGGAACTCTTCCATGATTTTACTCTTCTGTCGTTCGTATTCCTTTGACTCGAACACCTTGGGAATCTCAACTCTGAGGGCCTTTACGAGCTCGTCCATATCCTTTTGAAAGATCACCGCCTGTCCCGGGGCAAGGGAAATGGCGAGTGCCGCATCGGGGTCCTTAAAGTTATAGACATAGCACCAGTCTGACGGAACCGGCTTGGCAAGGGATTGCTCCTTGAGGATTGTCTTTATGGTGGACATTCTCCCCGTACCGTTTTCTCCGAGGAGGAAGATATTGAATCCGGAACTCTCCAGGCTGAGACCAAAATCAATGGCACTGAGTGCCCGCGCCTGGCCGATAGTTCCCTCCAGGGGAGGTAGTTCGTCTGTGGTTTCAAAGTTCAATGTCTTTTCATCGCAGCACCTGAACAACTCATCCACGCCGAGAGACTTCATTGGGTCACCTCCGAAAAATCAAGAATGGAAAACTCAATCGAGAATTATGTGCATTTGTGTTTCCTGTCCCTACTTCGACCTGCATATGTGCGCTCATGCCCTTGGATGATGGTCGAGATATACCTTCTTTATCCTCTCCATCGTCACCTTGGTATAAATCTGTGTGGTGGATATATCCGAGTGACCGAGCATCTTCTGGAGTGATCTGAGGTCAGCGCCTCCCTCAAGGAGATGCGTTGCAAAAGTGTGTCTTACTGTGTGGGGAGAAAGCTCGATACCGAGCAGTTTCCCGTGAGCCTTTATGGTCTGCCAGAAGCGCTGCCTTGTCATGGATCCCCCCCTCCCGGTCACGAAGAGGTAGTCTGAAGTATGTTTCCTGAGAAGCATTGGCCTGCAGTCGCGCAGGTATCTCTTCACTCGTTCTAGGGTTCGCCTGTGTACCGGTACCACCCTTTCCTTCGAGCCCTTCCCGATGATCCTGACAAACCCCCCTTCGAAATTGATGTCCGCCAGTTTCAGGCTCACAAGTTCGCTCACGCGGAGGCCTGACGAATAGAGGAGTTCCAGCATTGCGGAGTTCCTGAAGAACAATGCTCCTTGGATGGACTTTTTCCCCCGGCTGCCTGGAGCGCATGACGAAGAAAGAATCTCCTTCATCTGGTCGATACTCAGTGCCTTCGGCAGTCTCTCCCATTTTCTTGGTGACTGGAGATTTTCTGTCGGATCCTCAGCAATGAGCTTTTCCATGAGAAGGTACTTGCAGAGCCCCTTGATCGAAGAGATAAAACGGCAAATACTGGATGTTGAATACCCCTTGTCTTTCAAGGTATCCAGGAAGTCAATAACATCCGGCCTTGTGAATGTGGACAAAGCCTTGCCTCGCGATTGAAGAAATGTCCCGAAAGCGGAGAGATCAGCGTGGTAGGATTGTGTGGTATTGTCTGACAGCCCTTTCTCCACCGAGAGGTAAGTGAGAAAATCTCTAAGTAACTCCACAGACCAGATACTCCTCTATCCCGGTTGACTGCTTCAAACGGTGATAAAGTATTTCAGCTATTCTCGCAAGATTCACGGTGTCTTCCCTATTATAGCTGAGGAGAAGCCTCCTTGCCTCATCGCTCCCCCTCTTTGTAAGTTCCCATAACCTCACCGCATCATATCCGTCCATCCCCTTCACATCCTCGTTTCTTTCGATGGCGAACAAAGTCTCTATCTTCTTAAGACCGCCGTGGATTCCCACTCTTTTTGCTGCAAAACAGAGGTCGAAATGGGGCATGTCAAACTTCACGTCAGGAAATGTCCTCTGGAGAAAAGGGATATCAAAGGAGGAACCATAAAACGTGACAAGGCATTTATACCCTGAAAGCTCCTTTCTGAGGTTGTCCGCAGAGAGATTTTCTCCTGCCACGAGGTATTTCCAGTCATACCCGTCATAGAGGCCAACGACCGTGACATATCCCCCCCCGCCGGGCTGAAGACCATTAGTCTCTATGTCAAGATAGAGGGCGTCTCCCTTGAATCTCTCGAAAAGTCTCCAGTGCTCCCTTCTTCGTATGGTCTTTGCAAAAAAAGTGGCATCCCCTTCGTCCAATTTCTGGGAGGCGGTGGACAGTGAGCAGTCAAAAAAGGATTTTCGCTCCGGGCATATAAACCGGATGGCGTTCGTACGAATAAACGCATCCCACGTGAGGATGCCATCCTTCCACAACCGCCTTTCCAGTTTTTCTCCTATGCCGTTTAGAATGCTGAATGTGTTTCTGATCATGATACTTTTTTTCGGTCACATGCCTTCTTGATTGTCTCTATTATACCTGTTCTTTCCATTCTAATCTATACGACTTTTCATTTATCTCCCTCCATAAATCTGGATCATCTCCTCGCTATGTCCCCCATGTTCATTGTAAATATAAAGAGGCCTTTCAACCTTCGCTCCTCCCTTGCCGCCTTTCACGGCTTCCACCAACACCATTTTGGCACCTGACAATATATGGGAGTGCACAAACCTGAGCCGTTTCACCTCTAGCCCCCTCTCCTTTAGTGAAGCGACAAGCTCTGTCAGTCTCTCGGGATGGTAGATGAGAAAAAACCTTCCCTTTGAGCAGAGGAGACGCTGGACAGTGTGTATCAGTTCAGGGAGCTTAAGCCTTATTTCATGCCGTGCGATGGCCCTTTCCTCTTCAGGGCTTATGAGTCCTGTTTTCGGTTTCCTGAAGGGAGGGTTAGAGACCGCAATGTTGAAACAATCCATTCCGGAGTCGGTGCCGCTGGGTTTCATCTCCCTTATGTCGGCCTTTACTACATTGACCCGGTCTCCAAGAGAGTTGAGGGTAATGTTCTTCTTGGCGAGGGTTGAGAGTCTCTCCTGGAGTTCAAAGAGGGAGACCTTTGCAGCCGGGTACTTCTTTGCGAGGAGCAATCCCACAATCCCTGAACCTGCACCGAGGTCTGCTATTCTTTTTGTCCTCGGCACATTCACAAATGAGTACAATAGGAGTGCGTACACAGAGAAGCGATATCCGTTTCTGGACTGATAAAGTCGTATATCTCTTATAGTATCGAGGGTGATTTCCTTCACCCCTTCTGCTCCTTAATCCTCCTGAGAAGCGGGACCAGATCGGTCATCGTGTCAATCAGGTAATCGGCATGGGCGATGACCTCCCTCGGTCTGTATCCGTAGGTGACTGCAACAGTGGTGATGCCTGCCGCCTTCCCCGCATCCACATCGTAGTTGCTGTCTCCCACGATTACTGCCTCTCCGGACTGTACGTGAAGCTCGGTGAGTAGCCTGAGTATCGGCAGGGGGGAGGGTTTGCGCTCTGGTGTGGTATCGCTGCCGATAATGACATTAAAATGGTGCAAGAGTCCAAGCCCTTTCAGTACCATTTTTGAAAGTGACTCATTTTTGTTGGATATCACAGCCTTTTGATAGGAGCCAAGCTTTTCGAGTGTATCCCGGACTCCGGGATATTCCCTGGTGTAGTCGAGGATATGCTGGGTGTAATAGGTGAGGAACCTCTCCGTGACATCAGCCTTTATTGATGCCTCTCTCTCCCCGACGACCTTCTCAATGAGACGGGAGATCCCTTCGCCAATCATTTTTACGGTGTCTTCCACCGAGAGCTGTGCAAAGGCATAACGCTTCAGGGCGTAATTCAGCGCGTTCGTGATATCCACGCGTGAGTCAATGAGCGTGCCGTCGAGGTCAAAAATAATAAGTTGGATAGACATACACGAAATTATAACACTACTACTGTAGGAACAACCATTCAAGTGACGTGACGTATAGTCTTTCAAATTCAGTATGAGAACCTTATCAAAGTCAATACGGATTGGGGGAAACCTGTCTGTAATGTATATAATAGATAATTTATTGTGCGAGGATTCTGGACCAAAAATGATGAGCGTACTGATTGGACTTCTGGCAGGTATCCTGGGCGGCCTCCTTGGTATCGGAGGCGGGATCGTCATGATCCCTCTCATGGTAGGTCTATTAAAAGTGACACAGCACCGTGCCCTCGGTACCAGCCTTGCTGCGATGATTTTTATAGGACTCGTTGGGGCAGCAACGTATGCGCTGCAGGGGTCGGTGGACCTCTTGTCTTCCGTGCTGCTGGCAACTACCGCAATTCTCACTGCC
>DASPUA010000008.1:0-2160 GCA_035623135.1 Thermodesulfovibrionales bacterium
GAGATTGCAAAACAGATGGCGTTCGCCCTTGGTGTCCAGTTTACCCGATTTGATATGAGTGAATATATGGAAAAACATGCGGTTGCCCGATTAATAGGCGCGCCGCCAGGATATGTGGGATTTGAGCAGGGAGGATTATTGACAGAAGCCATAAGAAAACATCCCTATAACGTCCTTCTTATGGATGAGATCGAAAAGGCGCACCCCGATCTCTTCAGCATTCTCCTCCAGATTATGGATTATGCCACATTGACTGACAATAACGGAAAAAAGGCGGATTTCCGGAATGTGATTGTGATCATGACGTCCAATGCCGGCGCGCAGGATATGGACAGGAACGTCATTGGTTTTGGGGAGAGGGGCCTAGATACGCGGGCAAAAGGAAAAGAAGCGATCATGAAGCTTTTCACGCCTGAGTTCAGAAACAGGCTTGATGCTATTATTGCCTTTAATCCTTTAACTCGTGAGATCATGAAGAAGGTGGTGGACAAGTTCATAGCTGAGCTAGGAAGCCAGCTGAAAGGGAAAGGCATTACCATTTCCCTGTCTGACGAGGCGAGGGGCTGGCTTGCAGAAAAGGGATACGATCCCCGTTACGGGGCACGTCCCCTAGGGAGACTTGTTCAGGAGGAGATCAAAGACTTTCTCTCAGAGGAGATTCTTTTCGGGAGATTGGAAAAAGGGGGAGAGGTCTCTATTGTTTTGAAAGACGGCCGCCTGGGTTTTGAATATCAGTGAGGAGGGTTGTATGCTACGTGCGGGTACCACATTCTCTCCTCCTTTTGAACTCCTTATGAGGTGTCCCATCGTTGTTCGTCAAGGGTCATAGGTGGTATGCCGGTCTTTCGACTCTCTGACAAAAACATTTTCCCATCCCCGGAGTATGCTGAGGAAGATGGCCTCCTTGCCGTGGGGGGCGATCTCAGCGAGGAGCGTCTTTTGCGTGCGTATTCAGAGGGAATTTTCCCATGGTATTCAGAGGACTCTCCTATACTATGGTGGTCTCCGGATCCACGTCTTATCCTCCTTCCCGAAGAACTCAGGGTGTCCAGGAGTCTGAGGCGGACAATGAAAAAAGGCGTGTATCACGTGACTATGGACAAGGCATTTGTTGAGGTAATGGGGAATTGTGCATCCATACACAGAAAAGAGGGTGAAGGCACATGGATTACCGCAGAGATGATGAGCGCGTATGTTCGTCTTCACAATTCAGGGTTCGCCCACTCTGTGGAAAGTTGGTACAGGGAAGAGCTTGCAGGAGGGCTCTACGGAGTCTCTCTGGGCGGTGTCTTTTTCGGGGAATCGATGTTTGCGAAAAGGCATGATGCGTCAAAGGTTGCCTTTGTCACGCTCGTGCAGCAGCTCAAGGATTGGGACTTCTGCCTGGTAGACTGCCAGATTACGACCGTGCATCTCAAGAGGTTTGGGGCACGGGAGGTCCCCCGCCAGGAATTCATGATCAGGTTAAGAGAGGCCCTCAAAAGACCCTATCGGCATGGCAGGTGGACCCAAACGATATCATAATGGGGCGAAATGAATCCTCGCCACTGTCCATCTCCAGTCAGCGATCACGGTGAGTCATAAAGAATGAAAATCCCTATCCCTTATCTTCCCTCACCGTAAGAACCGATTTCCTAGAGGGGCGGGGCAAACGCTCTCAACCACATACTCTTTATGGGATACCTCAGTTTCTTTACGGCTCTCACCTCGATCTGTCGTATTCTTTCCCGCGAGACATCAAACTCGTGACCGAGTTCCTCCAGGGTGTACGATGTCTCCCCCCCTATCCCGAATCGTTTTCTAATGATCCTCTCCTCTTTGGGACTGAGGGTGCTCACAATTTTATTGATATGGTACCGGAGGTCATCACTGATGAGGCTCTCGAGAGGAGACGGCGTTGTCCTGTCCTCGACGAAGTCGCTGAGGTGACTCGTCTCGTCTTCTGAGGTGGGAGCTTCAAGGGAGAGGGGTTCCCTCGCTATTTTCAATATGGTTCTCACTTTCTCCAGGGGGATGTTGATCCTTGAGGCGATATCCTCAGCAGAAGGCTCGGCTCCGAGTTCCTGTATGAGTTCCTTGCTGGCCTTTGTGATGCGACTCTTTAAATCCAGCAAATGCACAGGTATGCGGATTGTTCTTGACTGATCGGCAAGGGCCCTT
>DASPUA010000009.1:0-3140 GCA_035623135.1 Thermodesulfovibrionales bacterium
GGGGCTCGGCCCAATGGGTAAAGGCATCTGAGAGAACCTAAGGATTGACAGTGTGCATTGCCGCTTCAGGATAGCGCGCTCCTGCAGCAAAGCCTACTGGCGCAGCGTTATCCATGCGCCGGATATCATCCTTGCTCAAGTCAATCTCAAAAGGCCGTAAATTCTCTTCGAGCCGTTCCCTCTGTTTTGTCCCCGGAATGGGGATAATATCTTCGCCCTGCGCCAAAAACCAGGCAAGGGCAATCTGCGCGGGCCTGCAGTTGTTCTCTTTCGCAATTTCCCTGATTCTTTAACCAGATGCAAATTGTGATTAAAATTCTCGCCTTGAAATCTCGGCATGTGGCAGCGATATCACCCCGGTGCCACATCCTCAGGCTTCTTAAAAGCCAGGCGCAAACTTCTGACAACCCTCAGTGATGGCGCCACGCAACTGACGAGGGCTTTAGCCCGAACCACGCAGGCCTCCGCAGAATAGAAAATCCATGCCAATCATCGTCACGATCTTCAAACGCTAGGACCGGCGGTGATGATTATTTTTGATTATCAACGTTGGATTGTTCTTTTCTCCGAGATAACAGTTTAACCTTGAAGCCAACACGGTAGCTTTAACGGAAATATGACGGTCTTGCGCTCCAGAAGCCACCGACTACATGAGAGTCATAACGGGCCGAAACTACTGAGGATTTACGGGAGAAACAAAGAATGACATGTTTGGGATGTGAGCGGCAAGGTGGCGAGTCTGCTCGATCTCCAAGTTAGAGCCACGCCTTTACTCTTTGGCCCTAACTCCAGCCTGGCGCTTCCAGTAGGCGGCATTAACTGCGAACATATTTAATAAGCTTTTGTCTTCCCCTAGCTGGACAGCACTGACCGATATATGAAACATTTTACAAAATACCAGAGTTCACTCAATAGCATAAAATTTAAGCTGCATTATCAAATTCTCATCCCACCGTCGACTTCCAAGATGCGTCCGGTAAAAAAGTCATTTCTTATGATGAACTGGACAGCCTGTGAGATTTCCTCTATCTCGCCAAGCCTGGCCAACGGAATGGTCTGAATGATCCTATTTAGCATGTCTTCTCTGATCGTTTGTAACATCTCCGTATCGATAAATCCCGGGGCAATGGCCGCAACCCTTATCCCGAACTTTGCAAGTTCTTTTGCCAGCGTCACTGTCATCGCATCTACTGCGGCCTTGGACGCAGAATAGTTCACTTGTCCCACATTGCCGCACCGGCTTATGGAGGAAATATTGATTATTACACCTTTTACACCGTGCTTCACCATGTGGTAGGCAACCTCCCTTGAGAACAAGAATACACCCGTGAGATTTATGTTAATAACCCTCTGCCAATTTTCATAAGGAAATTTCACTATCTCATTATCTTTTTTCTTGATAAAGAGGCAGTCTGCCGTTATTCCTGCGTTATTGATAAGTACATCTGGAGGACCGCACTCCTGGGTGTAATTTTCGACAAAGGCTTCCACCTCTTTCTCGTTGCTTACGTCAACTACCGTGCCCGGGATATCCGCTTCGTGTTTCAATGCATCGAGATTTTTTTGGTGGAGAGCCAAAACATAAGGCTTGGCACCGAGGGCCTTCAGGTCTAAGGCATATTTCCGTCCGAGCCCTCGTGCACCGCCCGTAATAATTATGTTTTTGCCCGTGATGTCCATGACGTTCATCCTTTCCGCATGTGCGTTAGATTTACGAACTATTTGGACAGAAAGGATTGGCCTTTATCGAACCTGTCGCTTCAAATACTAACGGCTCATGAGCAGGTCAACAGCAACTTCGCTGAAATAGTTGCATCTATTTCCATCATCACAAGCAAGGTCTAGCAAATCCTTCCTCGTTGCACTGGCATTTGTCCTTAGCTCCGCATCGCCTGAATTCATGGCAGCCATAATTACTTCTTTAGCAACTTCGCTGAAGTAGTTGCATCTATTTCCATCATCAAAAGCACAGTCTGGCAGGACTTCCCGCTTCGGACTGTAATCTGCCACTTGCTCCGCATCGCCTGAATTCATGGCAGCCATAATTACTTCCTTTTCCGTCAATAATCCCTTAAAAATCCCGTTGTCTCCAAGAACAACCACCACATCTGCATGTTTGTCCCTCATTTT
The DNA here is from genome assembly GCA_035623135.1 of Thermodesulfovibrionales bacterium. Classification (GTDB taxonomy): domain Bacteria; phylum Nitrospirota; class Thermodesulfovibrionia; order Thermodesulfovibrionales; family UBA9159; genus DASPUA01. The sequence continues at coordinate 2,131 of DASPUA010000009.1, forward strand.
TCTTGCAGCCGTCTGGATCGATTCCATAGGCCGAATGGTAACAATGTCCCTGTGCATCAGCTGACTTGATATCATGGTTTGTCCTCCTTAGGCCAATCCCCCTTGGCCAAAATAGACCCGATTTTTTCCAGCTCACCTCCTTTTTTGGCCTTATCGGGATTAATGATTGAGAATTTAATTTATATATTAATTCTATTCTCAACTCAACGGGACTGTCATTGATATTTGTCAAGCAATTTATACATACATATCAAGTGAATTAAGACTTTTAAAACGGAAATAATACTCAGACTTGTGATAGGTTCTTCAGCATTGAGAAAGCAAAAGAGGCTGAACAGGCTTTATAACGTACATCCCTTCTTGAGGCTTTGGGTATCGTTGACGATCAACGAACCCTTGTCTCTTGTGATGATCTTTTCTTGTTCCAGTTTCTTGAGCAGCCGGCAAAGATATTCGGGAGTGATGGCGATCATCTGCGCCATCTCTTGGTGTTTCAAAGGCACTTCGATTTTGACCCGCTTGGAAGACCCCTGCACTTCCGCTGTAATTTCATAGAGTAGGCGCTTCAACCGATCAATTGCGGCTAAACAGCCGAGGCCAACAAGAGTCTCGCTCTGGTTGTAGTACTCTTGGCTGAGCACGAGGAGCATCTGAAACGAAAAGTGTGTGTCTGTCGATACTGTGTTGAGGAACGTCTCAGCAGATACGCTTCGCAGCGAGCAGTGCGTCAACGTGGTTGCCGTGAATGAGTACGCTTTCCCGAGTAGCACTGCTGGAGCCCCTATTATCCAATGCTGACGGCGAAGACCGGCGATTACTTCACTCCCTGTGTGGACTATCCGCGATAGCTTCAGGAGTCCGCTTTCCACAAGAAAGACGGCCTTTGCGGGGGTATCCTGCCTGACTATATGGGTACCTGGGTGATATGCCCGGGAAGGTCCCCAGCCGAAGGCATTGGTGTCTTCTTTGCGTTGGAAAAGAATGTCTAAGAAGCCATCCAAAGCGCGCCT
>DASPUA010000010.1:0-8547 GCA_035623135.1 Thermodesulfovibrionales bacterium
TTCCCTCCTCCTCAGTTCTCTTCATTCTGCAGGAGCCTTCAGTGAGAGCCATCTTGCTCATGAATATTCAAATCATGTGCCAACGCACCCCAATGACTCAGTTCATGAGTGGTATCCGTTCAGGAGAGAAGTTTTAACAGCGGACAACTGATACATGCGTATATCCTGTCTGACCGATTTAGCTTTTTAAAACGATGTATTATCCGTTAAACCTGCGCATTAAGCTTCAAGGGGAGGTTTTTTTATTGAGTTTTCCTTATTGGATAAAAGGAAGGAGAAACAATTGGGATCGCTTATTCACTTGACGCTTAATATTGGGACATTCTGTATAATTTCCGGACACTGCATCCCACCCACCTATTTTCTAAGCGACTATCCTTCCGTTGCGTGATTAATTGTGAGAATATTTTTTATAATCTCACATGCCTGTAGTTGGTATAGGACAGTGCTCATGGGACTACCTGGCAGTCGTTGATTCCCTCCCTGCAAGAGATACCAAGAGAGAGGTCCTTAGATGGGAGGAGCAGGGAGGAGGTCCTGTTGCCACAGCATTGGTCACCCTGTCCCGCCTGGGCATTGGATGCAGGTTCCATGGCGTCGTGGGAGATGACGGAGCAGGTCAAAAAATACGTCAGTCCCTAGTGAAAGAGGATATTGACGTCGCAGGGCTTTTGCAAAGGGATGGGGCACAATCACAGAAGGCGTTCATCGCCATAGAAAAGGAGAGCGGTACAAGAACTATATTCTGGAAAAGACCCTCGGGACAAGAACTGACACGTGATGAATTGGGGAGCCATTTTCTGGATAATGGTTATTTTCTCCTCCTCGACGGTCTGATGAAGGATGTTTCCCTCTATGCAGCGGAAAGGGCGAACGACCTGAACATCCCTGTGATGCTTGATGCGGGAAGGTTGCGCGAGGGGATGACGGATATTGCATCGAGGTGCGATTATGTAGTTGGTTCCGAGGAATTTGCAAAGGAGTTGGGATGGAACGACAATCCGGAACATTTCCGGCAAACAATGAGAGAACTTAGACCACTGGTGACAACTATTACACTCGGAGAGAGGGGAAGTGTCACTTTTGCACAGGATACAATTATCGAGGTCCCAGCCTTTAAGATTCATGCTGCTGACACTACAGGGGCTGGGGATGTCTTCCACGGGGGATATATATATGGCCTCCTGCAGGGATGGGATACCAGAGAATGCGTGAGGTTTGCTTCAGCAGTGGCTGCCCTAAAATGCAGAAAGGTCGGAGGAAGGGCCGGGATTCCCTCCCTGAGCGAGGTCATGAAGTTTCTAGAGGAGCAGAGAATCTAGAAAGTATACCCGCTCTCCCCGTGCTGGCTCACATCGAGGCCGTTCACCTCGTCCTCATCAGAGGTTCTCAACCCGATGACCATATCAATTCCCTTCAGAATTAAGAGACTCAGGATAAATGAATACACAGCGACCGCCAGGATTGCAAGAGCCTGGACAAGAAACTGGGATGGGTTCCCAAAAAACATCCCGTTGGCTCCTGCCGGGTTTATCAATTTATCCGCGAAGAGGCCTGCGCCCAAGGTACCCAGGGCCCCTCCCACACCATGCACTCCAAATGCGTCGAGTGAATCATCATATCCGAATTTTCCCTTCAGGTTCAGGGAGAGATAACAAAGTCCACCCGCTGCAACACCGATAATCAGTGCAGCCATTGGCCCCACAAATCCAGAGGCAGGAGTGATAGTCGCGAGCCCCGCAATAGCAGCCGTCGCTGCACCAAACATCGTCGGCCTTCCGCGGTGTATCCACTCGATGAATGACCATGAGACGGTTGCTGATACTGCTGCAGTGTGGGTCGCCACAAATGCCATGGCGCTCAGCGCTCCTGCAGAAAGCGCGCTCCCTGCATTAAATCCAAACCAGCCAAACCAGAGAAGTCCTGCACCAAGCACTGTCATGGGGAGATTATGGGGCATGATGATATCATGCATGTACCCCTTCCTTTTCCCGACTATAATCGCTGCAGCAAGAGCAGATACGCCAGAGGTGAGATGCACCACTACCCCTCCTGCAAAATCCAGGGTCCCCATCTCCTTGAGCCACCCCCCGCTGCCCCACACCCAGTGGGCTACAGGGTTGTAGACAAGAGTGGACCAAACAACGGTAAACACAAGAAATGCAGAGAATTTCATCCTCTCCGCAAAAGCGCCTGTAATCAGTGCAGGGGTAATCACTGCGAACATCGCCTGGTAGATCATGAACGCGATATGCGGAATTGTCGGGGCATAGTCCGGATTCGGTTCCACCCCTACCCCCCTTAGGCCGGCCCAATCAAGGCTCCCGATGATGCCGTGCAGGTCAGGGCCAAAAGAAAGGCTGTATCCGAAAAGTATCCACTGCACGCTCACCACCGCGATGGCAACAAAACTCTGCATAAGGGTGCCAAGGACATTCTTTCTTCTCACCATTCCGCCATAGAACATGGCAAGCCCGGGCGTCATGAGCATTACCAGTGCCGCTGAGACAAGGACGAAGGCGGTATCACCTGTGTCTATCTTGCCTGGAGAGGCATGACTGTTGAGGGGAAGCAAAAGCAGAACGATCACCAGAAAAATCTTACGAGTTAATGTTTTCATGGGCACTCCTTTTACGCAGTAGTCCAATAACCTTAGCGAAAAGCATGCCCGGAGGAACTTATTGATTTCAAAGCAAACATAGAGAGATTGAACAAACCATCTTTACTACAAAATTGTAGCTTTCTTGATACTAAAGGATAGTATTTCACTTTAAATACAAGTGCTTGGTATATTAATACGTTTTTGTATGAGATACACTTTTGTAGGATTGAGGGTGGAGGGGAGGGGATTGGCGTTCAGCCAATCCCCTGCTGAAGGGGAAGTCTTTTCCCAATATACGATGAAAATTATTCCTAAATGGCAGCGTCTCCTTTTTCGCCTGTCCTTATCCTCACGATTTCTTCAATGGGAAGAACAAATATCTTCCCATCCCCGATTTTACCAGTCTGTGCCTTCTCCTGAATAGTGGAGACCACCTTCTGCGCCAGAGAATCCGCTACCACTATCTCAAGCTTTATTTTGGGAATAAATGCGATGTCGTATTCTGCACCCCGGTAGAGTTCCACGTGGCCCTTCTGTCTGCCGAATCCCTTGACCTCAGTCACAGTCATTCCCTGAACCCCTATTGCATTGAGGGCATCCTTGACCTCATCGAGTTTGAAGGGTTTAATTACTGCTTCTATTTTTTTCATATCGCCTCCTTTTTTGCTTGTGGCTCGCAAAGGAAACTGTGAGCCACAAGCAAGCTTCTATAGATTATATGCCCTTTCACCGTGCTGCGTTTCGTCAAGCCCGGTAACCTCTTCCTCCACATCAACCCTGATACCAATCACCGCCTTGATGATCATGAAAATAATAAAGGTCGTGATTGCCGTGTACGCAATAGTCACCCCTACGGCAATAAGCTGAGTCACGAACTGTCCGGGATTACCGTAAAGAAGACCCTTGCCAGCATCATTGATCGCGGGGTCCGCAAAGATACCGGTGAGAAGCGCTCCCAGCGTACCGCCGACAGCGTGAACGCCAAACGCATCCAGGGCATCATCATAACCGAACTTCGGTTTAAGTTTCGCAACTGCAAAGTACGGCACTATTCCTGCCCCCAGGCCGATGACAATGGCCCCGGTTATATTCACAAAACCGGCAGCGGGTGTAATCGCAACAAGCCCTGCGACTGCGCCGGAGGCAAGACCGAGTACAGTAGGCTTCTTGGCGTGGATCCATTCAGTGAACATCCACGCCACCGTCGCCATAGCGGTCGCGGTATTCGTATTGACAAACGCTGCGCCTGCAAGTCCGTTAGATGCCAGCGCTGAGCCGGCGTTGAATCCGAACCAGCCGAACCAGAGAAGCCCTGCGCCGATGACGACAAAAGGAAGGTTATTCGGTTTATAGGTCGGATCTTTTCTTTTTCCAAGCATGATCGCTCCGACGAGACCTGCTACACCTGCGTTGATGTGAACGACCGTACCTCCCGCAAAGTCGAGAGCGCCCCACTTGGAGAGAAAACCGTTGCCCCATACCCAATGGGCTATCGGCAGGTAGGTAAAGGTGAGCCAGAGTATCGAGAAGAGCACCCACGCAGAGAATTTCATCCTCTCCACGTACGAACCGCTCGCCAGCGCAACGGTGATCGCAGCAAAGGTCAATTGGTACACAACGAATATAAATTCCGGGATTGTCTTTGCAAGGTCGGAAATGCTGTTCACCCCGACCCCTGAAAGGAAAATCTTCCCCGGACTGCCGATAATCCCTCCGATATCCGTATTAAAGGCAAAGCTGTAGCCGTAAAGGATCCACAGGACGCTGACGAGAGCATAGGTCACAAAAGACATCGACAGCGTATTGAGAACATTCCTTCCCTTTGACATCCCTCCGTAAAAAAGCGCCAGGCCAGGAAGCGTCATGAGCATGACCAATGCGGTTGCAACAATCATCCATGCCGTATCTCCTGTGTCGATCTTTAATGGAGCCGGGGCAGCAGGTGCCGGCTGAGCAGCAGCCTGCTGAGCCGGGGGCGCCGCTGGGGCGGGCGCTGCCTGCTCTTCGGCAAAGACAAAGCATGCCATTGCAAGAAAACTGAGTAACAACAATAAACTCACTAACCTTTTCATCTCTAACCTCCGTTTCTTTTTCGCGGGCCTACGCCCGCATTGTAAGGATTATTTCCTAGAAGTTGAACGCCATATTCAGACCAAAAACAACGGTGCTGTCCACTTTTCCATTGGGGTTATAGGAGACACCATTGATTGTCCTGCTGGCGTCGCCGGACAACGGGAACCACCACTGGAGAATCGGCTGGACACTGAACGTTTTCGTAACAGGAATGGTCACCCCTCCCTGAAGCATGCCGGCATGGAATGCCGAGTACTTTGACCCGGTGTATGCATCTGTTGAGGCCTGATAGGTCATCCAGTGGCTGCCCTGGCCCCATTGATACGAAAAGCTCGCGCCCATGTCAAAGGTGATGTCCTTGTATACCGGCAGTGAATGAGAGAACGCAAGATTGAAGTAGGTGCCGGGATAGCTCGCGATGTCCTGATAAATGGTGAGCACCGGCTTGCTTATTATGTCGTATGCCGCTGCCACAAACAGTTCCTGGGTCTGTTTCGTATACTGCGTGCCGTACCAGATGTACCCTCCGGTAAGACTCAATTTATTAATGGCGTACGTATAGCTCAACGTGAGGTCTGTCTCGTTCCAGCTTGAGTTTCCTGTAGTACCCGGGAAAAAGCTCTGGGTCGGTGTCTGCTTTGTGTCGAGATTACCCCAGAGGCTCGCACTGAAGCCATAATAAGAGAGATTGACGGCAGGCTGTATGACCATGCTGTGAGAGCTCAGCTCATATCCCCTGAAGATGTACTGGCTGAGGAATGCAGCCGATGCGCTCCCGGTAACCTTCGGCTCCTCAGCTGTCTGCTCAGTGGGCTTTTGATCATCGCCAAGCGCCATGCCTCCTGACAAAAAAAAACTGTCAAAACTGTTAAAACTATAATGTTCTTTAATCCGCTCATCTCAATTTCCTCCTCTAATCTCAGCGATCTTTATTTTTTCTCTTCTTCCTTCTTGAACAGTGCTGCAAGTTGCCTTCTTTCCTTTTCCTACCACCGGGTGTGCATCTCCCCCGTTGCTTCCCTTCCCTCCTCCAATGATAGTGCATAATTCGATGGTTTTAAAGCGGATTGCGTTTGTGCGGCATATGTCCTCCTTCTTAGAGGGGCAGGAAAGGGAGAAAAGAAAAAACCGCCGGCAAGGGCGGTCTATACTTCAGCCTTTTGCCCTTCCAAATGCCTGCGAGGTTAGCTGACGGGCTCGGGCCTGGAAGTGCCCTATTCCCGGTATCCCAGGAAATACGCCCCAAACTCTTGGGTCCCCCGCGTCCGTTCTCACCATTATTGATGGGAATGGACCTCGGCTGCTATATAATTTCTATATTCTTACCACGGGCAAAACAAAATTGTCAAGAGAAATCGTTTTCCCCTGAAGCCTGTTGCAACCAATTGATTACGTATGTAATTCTGATACTCAAAGTATTCAATAGCTCAGGAGGACCTGTTTTTTAGTCTTTTCTCTCTTTCTGCCTCACTGAAAAGACGTACAGGAAAGCGATGCCGACAACCCCTGAGATGAAAGAAGCGATGAGGATCCCCACTTTTGCGAAATCGAGCATCAAAGGATCACTAAAAGAGAGCGAAGTGATAAAAAGAGACATGGTGAAACCTATCCCCCCGAGAATGCCGGCGCCGATAAGATGTGGCCAAGACACGCCCGCAGGCAACGATGAGAGATTTTTCCTCGTGAAGAGATAGGAGAAGAGGACGATCCCGATCGGCTTTCCGAAGAGCAGGCCAAGGCCCACCCCAAGGGTCACAGGCGAGGTAAATGCGTGAGCAATGTCAATTGTCCCAAATGTGAGCCCGGCGTTGGCAAGCGCAAAGAGAGGGATCACCAGATACGCTACCCAGGGATGGATGGAATGCTCGAGACGCTGGAGAGGCGTTTCTACGTCATGGCAGGCAAACTCGATGGATTGCACCGCGTCCCGGTGCTTTTCATTCAGAAGGATAGAGTGGCCGCATCCGTCCGGCGGGCAGTGGAATTCTCCGAGGTACTTGCTGACTTCTCCGAGAAATCTGTCGGTGTCATATTTCCCCCTGGCAGGGATGCACATCGCGACGAGCACCCCTGCGACCGTGGCGTGGATGCCTGATCCGAGCAAGGCAAACCAGAGTCCGATCCCGAGAAGTGCGTACACAAGTGTCCTCCTGACCCAGAGGAGGTTCGCAATAACCATGAGAATGACAGCCACAAGACCGAGGGCGAGTGAAGAAAGGGCGATTGTCTCCGTATAGAAGAGCGCAATCACGACAACAGCCCCAAGATCATCTACGATAGCGAGGGCGGAAAGGAAGACTCTGAGTCCTAAGGGTATCTTCTTTCCGAGCACAAAGAGGGCCCCGAGCGCAAAGGCGATGTCCGTTGCCATGGCTATGCCCCATCCGTGGACAGTCGGTGTTCCGTGGTTGAAGCCGAAATAGACGAAGGCCGGAAAAACCATCCCTCCAAGGGCAGCGCCTACAGGCAGGAGGGCCTTCTTCAATGAGGCAAGTTCCCCGGTGCTGACTTCACGTTTGATCTCGAGTCCCACAATGAAAAAGAATATCGTCATGAGTCCCTCATTGATCCACTCGCGGAGACTCCTCACGATCATATGCCCCCTGAGGGCAACCGACAATTCCGAGTCCCAGAAGTGATGATAGGCAGTGCCGAGGGGGGAATTCGCCCAGAGGAGGGCAACTGCCGTAGCGCACATGAGGAGGATGCTGCTCGATGCCTCTGCTTTGAAAAAGAGATAGAAGGGCTTGATAATCTCGGTCCGAAGCTTTTCAGGCATCAAAACGTATTCCTTGAAAAATCTCTTCATCATGTGCTCTTCTCCAAACGTTTCGTCATAACTATATACCGCTCTGCATGAGCATGTGCTCGATAACCGGTCCGAGGGCAAGCGCCGGGAAAAAGGTCAAAGCTCCGACAATCAGGATTACCGCAATGAGCCAGAGTATAAAAGGGAGCCGATCAGTGGGCAGTGTCCCCACACTTGGTGGATAATGCTTCTTCTGAACCAGGGAGCCTGCCATGGCAAGGATCGCAATGGCAGGGGCAAATCTTCCCAGGAACATGGCAAGAGACGTTGTCAGGTTATAAAACAGTGTATTTGCATTCAGGCCGGCAAACATGCTGCCGTTGTTGTTGGCAGTAGAGGCAAAGGTATAGAGCACTTCGGTCAAACCATGAGGACCGGGATTTGCAATCGAACTCAGACCAGCAGGGGTGATTATCGCTATGGAAAAAAGCACGAGGGTGACAACTCCTGAGGTAAGGACAATAATAACGGACATCCACATCTCGGTCACCTCGATCTTTTTCCCAAGGTACTCGGGAATCCTGCCGATCATGAGGCCTGAAGCGAAGACGGCAATCACCACAAAAGCGAGCATGGTGTAAAGGCCTGATCCCACTCCTCCGAAAACAACCTCGCCCAAGAGTATGAGCATCAGGGGGATCATCCCACCGAGAGGCGTCAATGAATCGTGTATGGCATTCATTGCCCCGCATCCCGTCGCCGTGGTAGCACCGGTGAACAAGGCAGTGCCTCCCAGTCCGAATCGTACCTCCTTACCTTCCATGTATACACCGTGGACTCCCAACTTCTGGACTAATGGATTGCCATAATATTCTGCCCAGTAGAATATCCCGACAGCCAGGACTAATAGGAACATCATCGCTGTATAGATAGCCCACCCCTGCTGTGTGTTGCCGACCATACGACCAAAGGTATTTGTCAGAGCAGCGGGAAGTATAAGAATCAAAAGAATTGCAAAATAGTTAGAAAACGGTGTCGGATTCTCATAGGGATGCGCCGAGCTGGCATTGAAGAAACCGCCCCCGTTTGTCCCGAGGTTCTTGATCGCCTCCATTGAAGCGAC
>DASPUA010000011.1:0-2039 GCA_035623135.1 Thermodesulfovibrionales bacterium
TTCTGGAACATGCCGTAGTAGACCTTATACCCCTCATACTCGAGGGCCTCTGCCCTTTCTTTTGCGTTGGACCGATACATGAAGAACCCTGCTATCGCCAGGCAAAGAATGACAAAGGAGATAACGACTGACAAAAAAACCTTCTGTCTCTGTGTGATCACCTCCCTTACGCCGGAGATGATATTCCTCATCCCTTCCTCTGCTTTTACCTGTTTTGCGACTTTCTTTTTAATAGCCTTTGGCATTAATCCCTCCTGAGCGCTTTTTCCACGAGAAATCTTGAATTCTCAAAGACCGATTCAACACGGCTTTCCTCCACCCCTGCACCGAGGAGTATCCTCCGGGCAGTCTCCTTGGTGATGAGGTCACCGGGGCTGTGAGCATCGGTATTGAGGGAAAGGGGAACACCGAATTTAATGGCCTCTTTTGCAACGTAACCGTTGGCGAGAGAGTGACCCTTCCGCGCGGTAATCTCGAGAATCACCCCTTTATCCTTTGCATGGAGGATGTCCTCAGTGGTGATGAGCCCCGGGTGGGAGAGGATATCGGCACCGGCCTCGATAGCAGCTTTGTTTGTGCCTTCCGCAACAGGTTCTGTAATCGTCTCGCCATGAACGAGGACAACCTTGGCCCCAAGGGACCGCGCCTCTTTCACAAGCTCATGGATGAGTCGCGGAGGTGCATGGGTTATCTCAGCACCGGGGAGCACCTCAATGGAAACAACCTCCCTCAACTTTTTCAATGCCTTGACAATTCTGGGGATTACAAAATCAATTGTGGAAGGGTCCACATGATCTGTGAGCGCAATAGCATCATATCCCATTGCCGCAGCCCTTCTCACAAGCTCGTACGGCAAAAGCTCACCATCACTGAATAGAGTATGGCAATGCAGATCGATCATCATAGAAAGATACCGCAAACTGGCATGAAATGTAAAGACAGACAAACTGTGTTGAAGAGACAGGGATAGCCGTGAAGGTGAATCTCTTTATGCACATCTCGTTGACACTCCGTTCCCCCTTCTCCTATACTTCAAGCGTATATGACGGAATGGAGATGTATTGATTCCGGACCTTGTTCCGCCTCCTTTAACATGGCCCTGGATGAAGCGATTTCGCTCAGTGTCAGAAAGGGCTTGTCCCCTCCCACGCTGAGGCTTTATGGGTGGGAAGGGCCATCGGTCAGCATCGGCTTGTTTCAAAAAATAAGTGATATTGACCTTGTGTACTGTATAAAGAAGAACCTGCCCGTGGTGAGACGACCCACGGGGGGAAGGGCCATCCTTCACGGAGACGAACTCACCTACAGTTTTTCTTCTGCAAATGAAGGATCCTTTTCCGGGGGTCTTCTGGATACCTACCGGCAGCTTGGTAGTACGCTGAAATTGGCACTTGCCATGTTAGGAATGGATATCTCCCTTAAGAATGAGCGAATAGAGGGAAGGAATCCTACGAGGAGTCCGCTGTGCTTCAAGTCCACATCATACGGCGAACTGAGCTGCAAGGGGAAAAAACTCGTCGGCTCAGCCCAAAAACGCTGGAAAAACGGTTTTCTGCAGCAGGGTTCTCTCCCCTATGTCATAGATGAGAGCACTACACGAAAGATATTTAACATTCCTTCCTCTTCGGACCTAAAAGATGCTATGATCGGGTTGAGGGATGCAGTTCCGGACATCGATCCTGAGAGGCTCAAGGATGCCATCCGGGACTCCTTTGAGAGAACCTTCCGGATCAGACTTCTTTATTCTGGCCTCTCTCCTGAGGAATATCACCTTGCCCGGGAGTTAGAGGTTCAGAAGTATGGATCTCAGGAGTATACTCTTCAGCGGTAGTCAAAGTGAGAGGGGATTCCGGGGGTTTCTTCAAAGCTTCTGTTGTATGTTGGTAGTACCAGAACACCGCCGCAATCATCACAAGCCCTAGATAGCCCTGCATGATATAGAGACAACAATGGTACACAAGAGAGACAAAAGGTCCGATAAGAGGGACGGAGCCTATAGGGTAACTCAGAAATAGGATGAGAAAACTGACAGCGATATA
>DASPUA010000012.1:0-3776 GCA_035623135.1 Thermodesulfovibrionales bacterium
CGAACTGTAACCGCCTCCGACGCTCAGAGTCCCCGTGGACTTTTCCTTGACCTTCACATCAATGTCCAGGAGTTGTTCCTCGTATCTCGGTTTTGGGACCATGTCGACTGTTTCAAAATAGTTCAGGTTATTGATCCTCTCATAGCTCCTCTTCAGGAGTGCACTGTTGAAGATATCACCTTCATCAATGCGTATTTCCCTTCGTATGACCTTGTCCTTTGTCTTGGTGTTGCCGGTTATCTCGATCCTTCCCACCCGGTAGATCTTCCCCTCCTCTATTTTATAGGTGAGACTCAGTTGCTTTGTGGCGTCATCGGGCAGTATGTCAGGATAGACACTTGCCAGGGCATAACCGTTTTGGGTATAGAGGTCTGTTAAGGAGTTGATGTCCGCTCTCACCACCTCCTTACTGAATATGGCACCCGGTGAAGCGGTTATCCGCCCTCTCAACTCCGGTTCAGTGAATACTTTGTAGGCAGTGAGGGATACTGAAGAGATCCTGTACTGATCTCCTTCGGAGATACTGATCGTAATCGCCATCCCCTGCTTGTCCTCGGTAAGCTGTATTTCTGGGTCTGCAACAATAACCTTGATATAGCCATTATTGAAATAGAGGTCTTTTATGGCATCAAGGTCAGCGTTCACAACATCTTTCTTGTAGTATCCCGCGGAGAATATGAAGGAATAAATCTTCCATGTGGTGGTTTTCATGACTCCTTTAATCTTGCTAGACGAAATAGCCTTGTTCCCGACTATTCTTATGTCCTTGACCTTGACCTTTTTCCCTTCATCTATCTGGAAGGTAAGGTAGACCTCGTTTTCGCTAATTTTGTTCACTACGGGAACAACCCTTGCCAGCCAATATCCCTCGTCCTCATAAAAAAGCTGCAATTTCGATGCATTATCCTGTACCAGTGTGGTGTCTGCAATTGAGCCCACGGTGATGGATATCTTTTCCTTCAGTTTGTCATCTTCGAGTTCTTTATTTCCCTGGAACTCAACCCTGATAATCGTCGGCTTTTCCTTCACCACATAGGTTAACTTTATCCCGCCTTCCATCGGCTCTATCTCGGTCTTCACGTCATCAAAATATCCCATCTTGAAGATACTCTTAATGTCCTCAGAAACCTTCTCATTAGAGAGAGGTTCACCTACCTTCTGAGTGATCTTGGACTTTACTGCCCCTTCTTCGACCCGTTTCAGGCCCTTCACCTCAATGGAATTCACCACGGGGAGCTGTTCCTGGGCAAGGACAGAAGAGGCCGCTATTAACGCAGCCATAAGATACGTAAACGCTGTCGCCCATAACCTTACCCTCTGTCTCACCGGCTCATTCACCAAGAGATTACCTGATCCAGTCTCACCTTTCTGGTGACTCTAATGAGGAAATTTGGGTCTTAGTATAGCCCTCAATGGGGGCGCATGTAAATAGGAAAATAAAGGGGGGCAATCTGGCAAAACAGGGTTCAGAGGGCACGTGAATCACGCTGTGCTCCTGTTGTTCGTGAGGATGGATAAAAAAAGCTTTTCTTTATTTTTTTCATGTTTTTTATTGATGACAAACATTGTCTCATGATATATAATGAAACAATTTAATTGATTCTCACTCAGCATAAAAGAGTATGAGCTAAGGTGGTAGCATATAAACTCTTTACAAGGAGGATGCTATGAGAAGACTCAGCTGCTTGTTCATTACCGCGATATTGGCCCTCTCTTTCGCAGCCCTTTTCCACGGATGCGGAGGCGGCGGCGCAAGCACTTCACGGGGTGGCGGCACGGATGCAACACTGACAGCTTCGAATGCTTCTCAGGTGGGTGATGCCGTGGCGCAGGCGGTAAAACTGGTCACCCCTTCTACTGCATTGGGGGAGGTAAAAGGAGCAAGCGTCTCTCCTGACACCAGTGCCCCGCTAATAAGTATCATTGAGAAAGTGGTGCCGGTTGTTGAAAAGCATGCAGCAAATCAAAAACAGTCAAGCGCTCTACTGCCTTCCCAGAATTGTGAGAATGGCGGGAATATTCAGGTTACGAATATCAGCGTCCCCGACCTGTCAGGGCATGTCACAGCCGATGTGAACGTGAATGCATGCACGATAGGATCGGAGGTTATGAGTGGCACCTTGGAAGTGACAGTGCCCGTTGGTGCAATTAACGATCTTGCGCATGTTACAGATTTCACTATTGTGGCTTCAAGCTTTACATATTCTGATCCGCACTCGACCATAGCTTTGACCGACAATTTTACGATGATAGCCAGCAATATCACTTACAGCGGGAATAGTCTGACCGGTGGCTCGCTCACCCTGGGAGGGACTGTGAGCGGCATAATAGACGGCGAAGCAATAAATATCGGTTGTGACAGCTTCGGGCTTTCATTTAGTGTGGATACGGCAGGAGGGATAACCGTTTCGATATCGGGGAGAATAAATGCCTCATGCCTCGGTGGGTGGGTCAGTATGGCGACAAATCAACAGGTATACCTTCCGGCACATGCCAGCTGTCCTACAGGTGGTGAAATAGTTGTCTCCGCAGGAGGAATCAGCGTTAATGTGAGTATTCAGCCAAGCTCGGAAATAGATATTTTCTTTAATGGCTCACTTATTCAGAAATATGATAACTGCCTTGAAGTAATAGGCCTCTGTATAGCATAGCATACCGGTCAGGGGATGCGGCTTGTTGCATCCCCTAGCCTCTTTCATCGCCAAGATATTTGTTCCCTTTCATCATTTCCCTTAATCTCAGTGCATTTTTCATGGAATAGCCTAGGTGGCAGTTGTTAAACATCACGAAGGTCTTTGCTGCCACATTATCAATGCTGAAGAGATGGGTAACAAAACCCTCCAGCTCTTCAGCTGAGTAAAGGTAATCATACCTCAGCGAGGTCTCGATCCCCTTCTTGAGCCAGTTTTCTTTATTTCTCCCGTGGAGCCTGAAGTAGGCAATGTCAGTGGTAACATAAGGGATGAAAGGGACCGTTGAAAGGTTGCCATATTGGGGTTCATCAGCAGTGATATAAGTGATTCCATTTTCTCTCAAGAAAGAAAAAATGCGATCTCTCCTCTCGGGAGTGAGCCAGCTTCCATGCCTGAACTCAACACCGACCAGGAAACCTTCCATCATGTCTTTGCAAAAAAGAATGTACTCAAGGTTCCGGGGCTCATAGGCAAAATAGGGGGGGTACTGAAACACTACAATACCTGCCTTGTGTGCTTCTGCAAGGGGACCGAACGCCTCCTTAAAAACTCCGAATGCTATCTGGAGCGCTTTTTTGTCTCTTATGGTTATCCGGTCTTTTTTCAGGGAGTCTGCGGAGAGCATGTCCCTGACCTCGGAGGGAATGGCCTTGAGGTCAGCACCGTGTCCCGTAAGCAGGGAATATGCCTTGATATGAAAGAGAAACCCAGGAGGCGTCCTCTCTGCCCAGCTGCTCACCATCTCTACAGAAGGTATCGCGTAATAGCTCGAATCCACCTCAACCACACCAAAGGCGCTCGCGTAATATCTCAGTCTCTCTTCAGCGGTATTAACCCCTTTGGGATAGAACTCCCTGCTCTTAATAAGACTCTTTTCTGTCCATGAACATGAGCCGTAGGAGATCATACCTTTTAATCAAGCGGGATGAATGCGAACACGGGAAGGATCCTTCTTCTTTGTTTTTTCATTTCATTTATTATAGCAGAATAGCAGAGGGTTTGCCTTTCTTATGTTTCATGACAAAAGCGCAATTGACTGAAGCATACATGCGTGATATGCTTCTAGTAATGCCGGAAAAGATA
>DASPUA010000013.1:0-2797 GCA_035623135.1 Thermodesulfovibrionales bacterium
GAAAGCCTCTTACCTTGTAACCGATTTATCTCTCTCTTTCTTTCAGCCATTCTTTAATTTTAACCCTGATCTTATCCCTTATGATTCTCGTGCCCTGCAATCGCTCCTCATAAGTTCCCGTCAGTTTGGCTGGATCTTCAAACGGCCAATGAAACCGCTTCATGGTCCCGGGAAAAACGGGGCAACGTTCGGAGTTTGCGTCATCACAAACAGATATGACATAGTTATAGCGCTTGCCCGCCTTATAGAAGTCGAACGCGCTTTTCACCTTGTTATTCGAAATATCGATCCCGATCTCCTTCATCACCTCAACCACAAGTGGGTTCAGAGTGCCCGGCATTAAACCCGCGCTTTCAGCCATAATCCTGTCACCCGCCAGTTTATTCAGAAGTGCCTCGGCCATTTGGCTTCTCGCCGTGTTGTGAACACACACAAATAGAACTTTGGTCATGTCAAATGTCTCCCTTAAGCACAACACCTCTCTTTTTTATCCCTGAATTGCTTCAATCGCTCTTGGTCCTCTGTAACGGCTTTGGCAGGAATCTTTTCCAGAACTGACAGCAGTAGGAACCTCTTGAACATGTCCGAATCATGGATGGTATAGTGGACCCATTTGCCTTGCTTTCTGTCCCTCAGCAAACCGGCGTCTTTCAGGATTTTGAGATGGAATGACACTTTCGGTTGCACCATATCAAGCGCAGCAACAATATCACACACACAGAGTTCCCCGTCTTCGAGGAGTTTTAATATCCGTAGTCTTGTCTCGTCGGAGAGAGCCTTGAATATGGAAATCAGTTCATGCATTTTTTATGTCTCCTTGTTTATTGCTTTTTAATCCTCGACAATGCTGGATCTATAATATAAGAAAGATTTGATATATATCATAGTAACCTATACCTATTTTGTTGTCAAGAGTACGTTGTTATTATTGCCTTGAAGTACCTTTCACTTGAAAAAGAGGAAACATACAAATAAATATCTATATATATAACTTTACATGGAAAAATACGACATTTCCACGTAAAGATTTATTTTCCTTGGGATCAATATATAATAAGAATATGTTTTGGCTGTTTTTTTCGGTTATTGTTCCATCGCTCATGTATCTGGCACAGCGTTTCTGGTTCGTGAGAGCCTGGCGGCTGTCTCACTCGATTAAGCAACATAGATTGAAGGTCGCGATGCGTTGCCTCTTAATCTCGACCGTTATTTTACTGTCGACCACTCTCCTCACTTCCCCCTTGGGACACTTTATCTCCCATCATGGTCTCTGGAACTGGGTTCTCTCCGCATCCAGGCTCTGGTTTTTGGCATCTTTGTTTGGTTTTCTGGCTATTCTGTCCACGAAGGCCGTCGCAAGGCTGTCGGGATTGCTTCTGAATGCTATGCCGACTGTCCGGCGTCCGAGCCTGGATCCCACCCGACGCGCTTTTTTACGCTATACCGTTTTTCTAGCCGGCAGCATGCCTTTTATGGCCACGGCATACGGTTTTGCATCGGAACGCTTGCGCTACAAGATTGAAAGAGTCGAGGTTCCTATTGCGAATCTTCCGGGAGGCCTTGATGGTCTGAGAATTGTTCAGCTGAGTGACATACATACGGGAGACTTCATGTCTCCGAAGGAGGTCCGGCGAGCCGTCGAAATGGCAAACGAATTGAGAGCGGATCTTGCAGTCGTCACTGGTGATTTCATCAGTGGCGTTGGTGATCCGCTTGAGGAATGTATTGCAGAGTTGAGCAGACTGCGTGCACCGCTGGGAATCTGGGGGTGTAATGGCAACCATGAAATCTATTCTAAGACCCAGGACTTGTCCCAGAAGCTCTTTGAAAGTTACGGGATGCGATTATTGCGGCAGCAGAATTCCGAATTGCTGTGGCAAGGGGAAAAAATCAATCTGATCGGCGTCGACTACCAGGGAGGCCGCAGGCTGTCAGGCGAACAGCCTCAAATGCTGCATGGCATAGAATCCCTCATACGAAAAGACATACCCAATATCCTGCTCTCTCATAATCCGAACACCTTTTATAGGGCAGCCGAGGTGGGAATCGAATTGAGCCTCGCTGGGCACACTCACGGCGGTCAAGTTCGCATTGAGCTTGTGGATCATCAGTTGAGCCCGGCACGTTTTATTACAAAGTTTGTGGCAGGCTTGTATCACTTGCCTTTGAGTGGTAATGCAGATGCTGAGCAACACGCAGGTGCGCTACCTGACCTTAAATCAGCCGTTTTATATGTTAACAGGGGTTTGGGCACGTTCGGGATGCCGTTGAGACTGGGGGCTGCGCCGGAGATCACCTTGCTCACTCTGCGAGCAGTGGTGTGATTTTCCTATGTACTAGTGACAGTCGTTACTGATATCAGTAAGATTTCCCCCTGCGGAGTGTCAGAAGTTTTCAAAGTCCGCCGAGACTAAAGAGAACATACTTATAACGCCTCTTTGATGCTTGTCGCTCCTCTAAGGTTGCCTATCTCATATCCCTTGGCCCTGTCATGCGGATAATGCTCATTGAGAATTGCGTGGACCTGAGAACTCATCTGCTTTTCAGTCCCGTGGCAAGCGAGGCATGGCTGTTTTATTGCAACGGCCTTCATATAACGGAAGAACTTACCGCCGGCCTCATTTACTACTTCAGAATAGCTGATCGTATCATATCCTCGCTATTTGATGCCCGCTTTTCAAAATCCAGAAGGACGTTCTGTTCCCAGGCATCCGGCATCCCGAGGAGAGGATTGCGGACCTTCATGCCTACCCGCGAAACCCTCCACCCTGTCTCGTGCGATATCCTGCTTGCAATC
>DASPUA010000014.1:0-3855 GCA_035623135.1 Thermodesulfovibrionales bacterium
TTGAAATCGCTCACCTATTTTACCACATTTGAAGGAGCACTTAGTGTCTTTCAGCACTACAATATTTCAAGATGTTGGGAGAGATATTTCTCTCCGTAATGTCCTGGCAGTTGTCATAGTTTAGCGCTTCTGACGGCCCAATCATCCTCTCATGCCTAGCATTTTCACCATAATCCAAAAGTCCAATGGCATACATTACCTTTACATCGGCAGCGGTGCATATTGATGGTCCTAAATAGGTCACAGCCACACAAATAACAAAAATTCCGAGAATCCTTCTCTTCAAATTAACCCCTACGTATTTTAAGGAGTCCATAACGTTTGTTGAAGTACCAGCATTATATTATAGACAATAAAGATACACAAAACGTTACAAAAAACGTTTAAAGGCTGTTTTAGTCTCTTGACAAAAGATTTCAAATGGTATACAAATGTAAATGTAGGGACTGCTCGTGCAGGAACTCACTGATAAGCAGAAAAGGATTGTGGAATTCCTCAAAGTCTATGTGGGAGAACACGGATTCCCTCCCACGATGAGAGAAATAGGCGAGCACTTCGGTTTCACATGGCCTGCTGCCAGGGGGCATCTCGCTGCCATTGAAAAGAAGGGGGCTATCCGCATGAACCCCATGAAATCCAGGGGTATCGAAGTCATCGGTTTGAGGCCAAAGGATGTCTTGTCTCTCCCTGTTGCAGGCAGGATAAGGGCGGGGAAGCCCCTTCTTGCCATTGAGGAGATAGAGAGCCATATTGTTGTGGACAGAAACCTTTTCAAAGAAGGCGATTCCTTTGTCCTGAGGGTGACAGGGGACAGCATGGTGGATGCGGGAATACTGCACGGGGATTATGTGGTGGTAAAACCCCAGAGGGAGATACGGGGCGGGGATATAGGGGTTGTGCTGATCGGCGAGGAGGCGACGGTGAAGAAGGTATATCCGAAGAGAGGCTCCATAACCCTTGTCCCTGCCAACAAGATGATGGAGCCGGTCACGTACAGGCCTGATGAGGTGAGCATAGTGGGAAAAGTCATAGGTGTCATAAGGAAATTCTGATGCATGTGGGAGAGACCATAAGCGTGATCGCTTCCTTCGGCCTTCCCTATAAGATAAGGCCGTTGAGGTTCAAGTGGAGCGGGAAACTCCTTGAGGTAAAGGAGGTGACCTATTTCTGGACAGAAAAAGAGGGCCAGAAGAACATCTACCACTTCTCTGTCTCTGATGGAAGGGCATTATACGAACTGAGCTTTGACGCGGTCGCTCTCCTCTGGAGACTGGAGAGACTGGAGGCATAGGTATAAACGCAGACATGCGCCCTGTTATGGGTGTGTCAATTTCTTAAGCAATATGATATCATTATGATATCAACAGGGAATAAGGAGGATACAAATGGCTCAACTGCTTGTAAGAGATCTGGACATCGAGACCATTAACCGCCTTAAGGAACGGGCAAAACTCTATCACCGTTCGCTCCAGGGTGAAGCAAAACTCATCCTTGAAGAAGCGGCGAGGCGGATGACTATGGAAGAAGCAAGGGGGGTAACCGAAAAGTGGCAAAAGAAATTGAAGGGCAGGGTTTTCAGCGATAGCGTGAGTCTTCTTCGCGAGGACAGGGATCGTTGAGAAAGCTTGTGGTTGACGCAAGTGTTGCCGTAAAGTGGTTTATCCCTGAGCCGCATTCCGGGGATTCCTTGCGGTTTTTGGAAAGGGACTGGTCCCTTCTTGCTCCTGACCTCATTTTTTCGGAATTCGGCAACATTTTGTGGAAAAAACTCCAAAAGGGAGAGATTAAGGCTATCGAGGCGCGTGGGATAATCGCAGATTTTATGGAAGTTCCAATTGTTATCTACCCTTCCACATCTCTGATGGGAGATGCATGGAGCATAGCCGAAAAATCCCTGCGCAGTTTTTACGACAGCCTGTATCTTGCGTTGGCAAGGATTCAGGGATGTCCTTTAGTGACCGCAGACCGTAAACTCTATGAAGCCTTAAAGAACGGGCCTCTGAGGAAAAATATCTTGTGGGTGGAAAATGTCCCTGACCGACTTTTTTCATTTTAGGGGATAGAATTATGGCATGAATCACTTGAGAAATTGGCAGAAACTGGTGTAGACCCCGAAACCCAGGTTGTGAAAATTGGTTGCTGCTTAAAAAAAGTGTGTCCAAAAATTGGAACAGGGAGGTAAAAACCAAAGATAACTATGTCAACCTTGAAATCGAAAGCTGAGAAAACAAAAAGAGAATTCTTTAGGTTACCAGTCGTATCCCATGGTGCGGAATACCTTGTCCAAGGTTATTTAATACGTCGAAATATTCTGACCTATAAAGCACCGCCAAACAATGAAGGTTATGATTTAATTGCTATTCATCCAGACCCGCGAAAAACAGAAAAGCAAGTTCGTATTCAAGTAAAAAGTCGATATGCCACCGATTGTGATAGAGGATTTCCGGTGAAAGAAAAATCCTTTGAGGCTTTTGATTTTTTGATTCTTGTGTTTATGAATATCGGCTATTTCAACAGTAAGAATAAGACCTCTCATGAGGGTTTGCAGTCAGTCGAAATCTATACGTTTCCTGTTTCTTTTATTAAACAACATCATGACAAATCATCCTCATGGGAAAAAGTGATGACAAGGAAGCTAAATATTGAAAAATACAAGAACGAGCAGGGATTTGAATTGATTGCCAAGGCGCTAGGAATCAAGTATCCATCAAAGTAAAAAATGCAATGACGGTTGTCTAACTGGGTCAAAACGGTAGAGAGAAAAAACTCCAGCGACCATTTTGAGATCGAGTATGTTATGAATATCTTTTCGAATATTCTCCACACCTCTCTTTGGTGAAACCATGTCTCGTATCATCCTCTGTGCGGATATGGACGCCTTTTTTGCCTCTGTGGAGCAGAAGGTGAACCCGCGCCTCAGGGGCAGGCCCATCGGGGTAATCGGCTCAGGCGCAAGGACGGTCATCACCACCGCGTCGTATGAGGCGAGAACATTCGGTGTCAAGACTGGGATGAACGTCTGGGAGGTGAAGAAGGCCTGCCCCAATCTTATCCTTGTGATCGCCAATAATGCGAGGTACACCTTCACCTGCAGGGGGCTTGAGGAGATATACGGGAGGTTCACCCCAGATATGGAGATATACTCGGTGGATGAGGCGTTTTTGGATATCACCACCACACACCACCTTTTTGGAGGACCGGAAGAGATAGGAAGGTCCATAAAGAGCGAGATTAAGGAGAGGTTCGGTATTGCCTGCACCGTGGGAATAGGGCCGAATATCCTTCTTGCCAAGCTTGCGAGCGATCTCGGAAAGCCGGACGGTCTTAAGTGGATCAGGCCTGAAGATGTGGAGGAAGTGCTTAAAGACCTTCCGGTGAAGGAACTGTGGAGCATAGGTCCGAAGATTAGCGAGAGGCTTGCGGTTCTCGGCATAAGGACATGCGGAGAACTCGGCAGGACGCCTTCGGGTCTTTTAAGGGCAAAATTCGGGATTTATGGCGAGGTCTTAAAGGAAATGGGGATGGGGATCTGCACCAGGCCTGTGCAGAGAGAGCCCGGGGACGCGAAGTCCATCGGGCATAGTATGACCCTGTCGAGAGATATCGGGGAAATGAGAGAGCTAGAGGCATATCTTCTCAAACTGAGCGAGATGGTGGGAAGAAGGGCGAGAATGCATAGATATATGGGGAGAAAAATATCCCTTGTCATCAGGTATGCCGACTTTGAGACATTCTCGAGACAGACCACGATGCAGGACTTCACCAATGATACCCATGTGATTTATGATGCTGCACTCAGAGTGATGGCCGGGATAAGGCTGAGGGACAGGGTACGGCTCCTCGGTGTATGTCTTT
>DASPUA010000015.1:0-2258 GCA_035623135.1 Thermodesulfovibrionales bacterium
ACTCTTTTACATCCTCATTCTTTATTATCATCCCATCCTCCTCTACAAAAACCCTTAGCCTATTATAGCCCCGTGTACACTTTTTTGCCTTTTGGAGCACACCAGAATACCTTGACAACATCCGTCACATGGGGTAAAAGAAAAATATGAAAAGGTTATTCCTGATACTTTTTCCTGTGATCCATGGTGTGCCCCATATCCTCCCCTTTGCGGGTAAGGGTTAGGGAACTGCTCGCTGGCCCCATGCCATATGGAAGAGTGCTTCCAGCGATTTTTCTCTTTTCCTTCACTTCCCTTGCGTTCGAGGTAGCCCTTACAAGGCTCTTTTCCATTTCCCTATGGTATCATTTCGGGTTTATGGTCATAAGCATCGCGATGCTCGGCATCGGCGCCAGCGGGACACTCCTTTCGATCTTTCCTAAACTCAGGGACTCATCGCCAGACAGGCCCATTTCCCACACGATCGGGACTTACGGTCTACTCATGGGCGCGACTATGGCATTAAGTTATATCGTATCCAATGCTTTGCCTTTTGATCCCGTGAGACTTTCATGGGACAGGACCCAGATCCTCTATATTTTGCTCTATTACCTCATCCTTTCCACGCCTTTTTTTTTCTTCGGGCTGAGCATCTCCAGCGCATTCTCTGTAATCAGTGAAAGGGCCTGGCTCCTCTACGGGGCTGATCTCCTTGGTGCAGGGGCAGGCTCTCTCGGCTTCCTCGTTCTCACAACCAGAATGGGCCCCGAACACGCCGTTATTCTTCTGTCATGTATGGCACTGACAGGTGCATTCATAACAGGCAAAGCAAAGACCAGAATCGCGGCAGTACTGTTTCTTATGGCAAATGCATTCCTCTTCAGCATGCCTGGCCTCATCACCCCACGGATGTCAGCTTACAAAGGCCTTCAGGCCGCCCTGAAATACCCTGGAGCAGTGCACCTTGGGACCTACAATGACCCCTTTGCCCGTCTCGATCTGTTTGAGAGCCCGGCGGTGAGGTTCGCGCCAGGGCTCAGCCTCACCTACCTCGGTTCTCTCCCCAGGCAAATAGGTCTTTCCATAGATGGAGGCGACATCAATGCCGTTACCAGCGCTGAAAATAAGGGATTGCTCAGGTTCCTCTCCTACCTGCCCTCTGCCCTTCCCTATGCCATGGCCAGAAGGGATAATGTCCTCATTCTTGAACCAAAAGGCGGACTCCATGTGGTATTAGCCAGGTATTGTGATGCACAAAATATTTATAAAGTGGATTCAAGTCCACTCGTCATCAAGGTAATAAGGGATCACTTAAGAGATTTTTCTGACGGCACGTACGAGAGAAATACATGGGAGGGTCTGGGAAGATCATGGCTGAGAACAAGGGGAACCCAATTCGATCTTATTGATATCCCTTTAACAGGGACCTCACCATCCGCCTCCTTTGGAATCGCCGAGGACTATCGGTTCACCGTAGAGGCATTCAAGGAATATCTGGGCCATTTAAAGAAAGGGGGGATCTTGAGTATTCATCTCTTTATACTCCCCCCGCCACGGATTGAACTCAGGCTCCTCAGTACTCTCGCCACATCCATGGAAGAAATGGGGATAAAGGAAGTAGACAAGAGGATAATCTCATTCAGGAGCTGGGGCACGGTGAGCATCCTTGCCAGTCCAAGGCCCTTCACCCCTGAAGAGATAGAGACCGTCAGACAATTCTCAAGGGAAAAAAGATTCGACCTTATTCACCTCCCAGGAATACAAGAAGACGAAACGAACAATTACGTGAGAATGCCTTCCAATGAGTATTTTGTAACATTCAAACAAATTCTTAACCCGGAAACACGTAAATCTTTTGAGGATACGTATCTCTTTGATGTCCGTCCGGTACGGGATGAAAATCCCTTCTTCCATTATTACCTGAGGATGAAGAACATCAAAAAGATTTACGATGTAATGGGCAGAAAGTGGCAGTATTTCATAGAAGAGGGATATCTCCTGCCCGTGGTGTTTTTTCAGGTAGTGTTGTTGAGCATTCTGCTTATCTCTCTGCCGGCGATTACTAAGCCCAAGACTAATGCTGAGACCAGGGCTGAGGAGAAGGGAAGAAATAAATCTGTCTTCAACACTCATCTGCTATACTTTGCCTTCCTGGGTCTGGGATTCATGTTCGTGGAGATTTCTCTGATTCAGAAAATGATACTACTGCTGCAAAACCCTTCCTATGCTATAGCCGCTGTCCTCTCTTCTATCCTTATCAGTTCCGGCATAGGGAGCCT
>DASPUA010000016.1:0-6576 GCA_035623135.1 Thermodesulfovibrionales bacterium
CTTTGATATTGAAAAAGGGCCGAAGGGTCCCAAAGCGATAAATGTCGTTAAACTGTAATTAACCATGGAAGGCCCCTTTTTAGTAGGGGGGCCTTTTTATTTGGAGGCACAATGAATCGCAGGGCGAAGATGACGGCGGCAGAGGCAGAAAAGATGCAGCAGAAAATTGATGCGGGTCTTGTGTCTGAGCTCTTCCCTAAGGTTACAGAAATCGTTATTGGTATGCAGTACAGTCAAACAGGGGCATTGGAGCCTTTGTCACGGACAATTAATTTCTTTCCCGGCAGTTCTGCTACATTCAAGGTGAACTGTTTATGTTCGGAATGTGTTGAAAGCGCATTCGATTTCACCAAGATAATAACTGCGATGGTTAAAAACCACAAAACGGGATCAAAAGGAGAAATAAGTTGTGAGAATTGTCCTGCTCCCGAATGCTCAGATGTTGCATACTCTGTAACGATAAAATATGCACGTATGAAATGATTGTGTCCCTGTGTATCGTTGACGCTGCGGCTCGTTCCGATGACAACCTTCCACTTCTGGAAAGGTAAAAGATTAAGCACCGTAACAAACAGTCCCATATTGTTGGCCTCACCGACAGCTAAACGTGGTTCAATTTATTGCAACAGTGAGGATTAACGAATGAAACCATCACATGGTCTGAGAGAGAAGTCAGAAGTGTAAAATGCTCAGTCCAATAATGTGGAAGAACCGCCTCCGCTATCGTCTATGCCCGATCGACGGCACCTTAGATTCTCCATCAGAAAATATGCGTTCCATTCCGCAGATCAGTCATTGTCATGGATAATGCGGCTCCAATCTTCCTCCTTATACAGCAATCCCTTGTCTGATATAATTGGGATATGGAGGAGGAGATCAGAAATGAGGAAATGGATGCCGTTATTTGTCTTGGCAAGCTTATCTCTCTTTGATCGTATAAGACCGTAGTTCAGCGGAGGCACCTCAGCGATAAACGCTATAGTTAGACATCCAGCCTAGCTATTGTATGTATCAGGTACAACCAGCGGTGAAGGGAATGCCGGCATGCTTGCATGCTTTCATTACTGGTTGCTTTTTGAACAAATCGTAGAGAGATTTAACGGAGTATTTTCCGTCCCCAAACCTCTTGTTGAGATTTTTGACAATGAATTTGGGATGAGGGCAGTTTTGGTAGGTTAAGTAATACCACCGCACGAAATTGATAACATTCCAGTGGTCCTTTGAAAGTTCAATCCCATCTTCTTCGCTCAAGTAAATTGCTAATTCCTCGCTCCAATCCTCGACAGATTTTAGATTACCGTCTTCATCGACTTCAATTGTTTTACCTTGAACTCCGATATGTCGTGTCGTTGGAGGTTCCATCGTTATCCTCTCCATAGCCCTTAGCTAGAATTAATATTTGTATTGTATACCTAAATAATTTAAATGGCTATTAATAATGTCAGGGTTGTTGTGAATCGCCCTTTTAGCCCGGGAGAGTGGAGAAAGCTTTTCCATCCTTTCCCATATTTCGCTGTATGTCATAAATTACGCCGCTCGGCCTACAGGAAAGAACAGAGACAAAAATCAGTAAGATAATCGTCGTGACTGTAATCCTGGTTATCATAGCGCGGTCGCTCAACAGTGAAGACATTTCAATGGTTGGCAAGAAAGGTATATCTGGCTACACACTCATTGAAACAAGCTTATTAATTTGATCCATCCTGTTCTCCTTGTTGTCAAGGGAACTTCTACAATTCCAGTTTAACATTTGGCGCGAGTTATAATACTTGAAATTTCAAGAAACGATATCCCTAGGCATACTCATAAAGGTCAAATCAACCGCTTGCGCACACATACGATCAGTATGCGGCAACAAATCGTAGGGACACAACAGCCGGTGGCGGCTATTTTTTGACTGTCGGTCAGCAAAGGAACAGCTGTTTAGTATCCTGCTTGTCACAGCGAAAATCTCAAAAGCGTGAGTTCAATTGCAACGAATAATTATGATACAAACCTTTTGTCTTCCCAGAAGACTCCGGCTGAGTGAAATACATGACGGTCATGCTTAGCGCAGGATTTTCTACCATTGCCTGTACCATTTTCGGTCGGAGAGCAACTCTTTTCTCATGACAATGACCTCTAACCTCTAGTTATTTAAAGTTTCTTAATAATTGGAATAAATATTGCTTCTATCCCCCTGAGGAATAGGGAAGTCCATGTTTGGATCAACACTGACAAATGTGATTAGCTTAGCTCTAGTATCTGCTTTGGTTTGTGTGACCTTTATGCTTATCAGTATCTATGGACGCTGTGGGAGGGTAAAAGACGGAGCCAGCAAGAACCGTTGCACAGTGTTAAGAAAAAAGCAGGTTGGTTTTAAAAATACTTCTAAAACCTTTTCTTTTTCTTATTGTCTATGAAAACAATGAAACGGTTAGAGTCATGGAAGCAAGAAGTCCTGATTGTGAGATTCAGATAATACTACTTAAGGAGGCCACAGATGAAAAGATTTTTGTTGTTGATTGTTGCAATGTGTTTTCTTTTCAGCACTATGAGCGCTTTTGCTGAATCCGAGTGGGCAAAACAACATCCTCGCAGACACCAAGTTAATAAACGTCTGAACAGACAGAACCGCAGGATCAACAATGAGGTCGAAGAAGGAAAAATTACAAAATCTCAGGCTAATAATCTTCATAAAAAGGACCGGGCTATTCGCCGGGAAGAACGCGCTATGGCAGGTCAACATGGCGGTCACATCACAAAGCAAGAACAGCGCACGCTCAACCAGGAAGAAAACGCGGTAAGTAGAGAGATCGGCAAATAATTATATTCTTTCTTGGTGTCGTTGGAACTGAACGTTCAGGAAAGTCTCTGAATTTTATCCCTTTGACGGAGACTTTCCTGAAGAACGTCACCAAATGTAAAAGTTGCAACGTTGCGGCTTGCTGGATGAATGACGCACAGATAAATTTTTCTTGCCTGTGTGGCGTTCTCTCGGCATTTGTGGGTCTGTCAATGCCTGCAAGATTTTCTGCCGTCTACAGCGACTCCACCTTCTAAGATTGACTGAACCGATGTCCTTCGCTATGATATGACAAAAGGGGACCTGACAGGCTCGTTAATGCATTCATTCAAGGAAATCAAGCACGATTACCGCTTCACGGAAGAGGATCAAAAGCGTCTCGCGGCTCTTCAACCTCTTATGGCCGCGCATGCGGATGAGATCATGAGCACGCTCAACCTCTGGTTTATGGGGACGAAAGGCGCCTCGACCTTATTCACGCCCGACACACTTAAGAGTCATGTCTTCAAGACCCAGAAGGCGTGGTTTGAGGAGCTTTTTTCCGGAACTTATGAGAACCGATTTTACGAACGGCTCGTAAAGATAGGCGCCGCCCATGTGCGTCGAGGTGTCGACGTTCACTACCTGCTGCGCGCGGCTAACATCATCAAGAACGCCTGTACCGGGATTCTCTCCGAAGTGGACCAACCGGTAGCAGAGGTCACAAGTAATATCATCAGTGTCGGGAAGATCATCGACATCAGCATGGATGTGATCGTGAGCGCATACATCGAGGAAGAGATAAATATCTACTCCCCCGTCTATAAAGTGAAAAGCGCCCTTCTCAGCTTTTCTGAACGCTTCTCCCAAGCCACCAATTTCGTACTGGTATTCGCGCTGATTGGTCTGACGCTCGGAGTTATCTGGCTTTTCCTCCGGGATGTAATGAGCATATTCTATGGCGACATGGTACAAGGCATTATCTCTTCCCTTGGGTCTATGCTATTGCTCTGGCTCATGATAGAACTTATGAATACCGAGATTTCGCATCTGAAGGGCGGCAAATTCCGCATAAGTATTTTCATCGGTGTTGCGCTCGTGACAGTGATCCGGGAGACGATGATTGCCACCCTCCGCCATGAAAAACCGGAGTCAGTCTATTACCTGATCGCCGCTATCCTCGTGATAGGGTTCGTATACTGGATAGTCGCCAAGACCGAAGATCGCTACCAATGACCTTGGCTTGGGTAAGCCCCCTTGCATAACGATGTGGAGAGCAAAGCAGACGGTTAGTTTTGACAGCCTATCGACAGGTCTTCAGGGCCGCATGCCATATGAAATTGCTACAATAAAATTTCAATGGATTTTCAATAAAATAGGCATTGAAAATCCGCTTTTTGCCCTATTTTGCTCATGGGGCAGAATTATAGAGAAAAGCCGGAACTTCTTAAAGAACTTGAGAAATCCGACTTTTTGAGTGGCGCGCCTGGAGGAACTCGAATCCCCGACCCACTGCTTAGAAGGCAGTTGCTCTATCCAACTGAGCTACAGGCGCACAGGGAAGTGATCAACAGTGATTAGCTAATAGTATAAAGGAAACAAAAGTAAAAAATACCGCTCACCAATAACTGATAACTCCAAAAATGCAGGACAGATTTACTGGTCGGGGCGAGAGGATTCGAACCTCCGACCCCCTGCGCCCAAGGCAGGTGCGCTAGCCAGGCTGCGCTACGCCCCGAACTAGTTATCTTAATGAATCCAAAGGTCAAAAATCAAATGACAGAACGCTCCGCCGTTTATTCAAAGGAGCATTCCACCTTGAGAAATTCACATACGTAAGGAGTTTTGATAATATGGATCAAGGAGGTAACGATGAATATTCACATGAGCGGTGCCACAGGCTTTATCGGCAGCCATCTCTCCAGAACATTCGCGGATAGGGGCTGGAAGGTTATCCCTCTCAGACGAGAAGACCTGAAGCTTGGGGACGATGACTTTCTGAAAAAAATGGAGGCCGCTGACGTGGTGGTTAATCTGGCAGGTGCTTCCGTTGCAGAGAGATGGACAGAGGAGTATAAAAAGGTCATGTACTCCAGCAGGGTTGATACCACAAGAAAAATCGTGAACGCATTGGGGAAAATGGTCAGGAAGCCTGGTCTGTTCATCTCTACCTCCGCTGTTGGTATCTACGATACAGAGGGGGAGCATACAGAAGAAGATGCACATTATGCCAATGATTTTCTTGGGAAGCTGGCCCTTGATTGGGAACGCGCAGCACTTAAGGCAGGAGAACTGGGAGTGAGAACAGTAATCTTCCGCTTCGGGGTGGTGCTCGGGATCGAGGGAGGAGCGCTCAAGAAGATGCTTATACCCTTCAGGATGGGATTAGGCGGAGTGATTGGCCATGGAAAACAGCCATTTTCGTGGGTGCATATCGAAGACCTCATCAGGGCATATACCACTGTCATAGAGAATGATACCTACCATGGAATATATAACCTCACATCGCCCTATCCGATTACGAATGCAGATTTGACAAAGGCGCTGGGACATGCACTCCATAAGCCTGCGTTCGTGCATGTTCCCGCCTTCGCATTCAGGCTCCAGCTGGGTGAAGGTGCCAGGGTTCTGCTTGAGGGCCAGAGGGTTCTCCCCAGGCGGCTTCTGGAGAGCGGCTTTACCTTCAAGTTCACTGAGATCGAAACAGCATTGGAAGACTTGGTGGGCAAAGAAAAATGATTGCCTTCAGTAGTATTTCAGTCCATATCGTCTTGTTTCCGGACAGTTTCTGAGCCACTACCTATTTTTGCCCGAGCATTCCTGGAACCTGGAAACAACCATTAACCATTTGCAAGATAAGAACATTTCACATTCCTGAGACATACCGTCATTAGGGTATGTACAACTGGCATGGTGTGTGCTTAAAATTGAGCAGCATAAAGTATTGTCAAAGGAGCGTAGGGGAATGAAAGACAAAAACAAGACAAAAGAGCACCTTATTGACGAACTGAAAGGAATGAGACGGAGGATTGAGGAACTCGAAATACTACGCCATGGGAGTACCGACCAGAAGAAACACGAGGTTCAGCTCAGCCATGACCAGAAAATGGAGGTTATCGGCCAGATGGCAGGGGACGTTGCACATGATTTTAATAATATCCTCACTGCAATAATAGGCTATGCGAGCATTCTCCAGGCAGAAGCGAACGATCATCAGAAAGAATATGTGGAACAGATACTGCTCTCAGCAGAAAAGGCTTCTCACCTGACACAGAGTCTTCTCAGCCTCAGCAGAAAACAGCTGCTCAAGACAAAACCAATAAATCTTAATGACCACATAAAAAGTATAGGAAACCTCCTGTCAAGGATTATCGGTGAAGAGAGAGCGCTTAAGATCCGCTTTGCAAAAGAACCTCTCATGGTATTGGCAGATGAGGCGCAGCTGGAACAGCTTTTGATCAACCTTTCGACAAATGCAAGGGACGCCATGCCGGATGGAGGAACACTGACCATTGAGACAATGTACTCAGAATTGGATCAAAGATACTGTGAGACGCACGGAGATGGAATGCCGGGGAAGTATGCCCTTATCTCTGTGACTGATACGGGGATAGGCATGGATGAAAAGAAACGTGAGAGAATATTCGAGCCTTTCTTTACCACAAAGGAAGGAGGGAAAGGGACTGGCCTCGGACTCTCGGTAGTGTATGGAATTATCAAGCAGCATCATGGTTATGTCAATGTACATTCCCAGCTCGGAAAGGGTACTACATTTAGTATATATCTGCCGCTCATTGTCAAGGTGGAGAAAG
>DASPUA010000017.1:0-5992 GCA_035623135.1 Thermodesulfovibrionales bacterium
TGGTATGTGAGCACGGCGGAGGCATCAGAAGTACCACCCCTGCTCGACGATCATCGCAAATCCCATGCCCCCGCCCACGCAGAGGGCTGCCAGCCCCACCTTCACATCACGTTTTTGCATCTCGTACATAAGGGTCACCAGTATCCGTGAACCGCTGCATCCGATGGGGTGTCCCAGGGCAATGGTGCCGCCATTCACATTCACCTTGTCCGGATCGATCTGGAGCGTCTTGACACAGGCGATGGCCTGGGCTGCGAAGGCCTCGTTCAGTTCCACGAGATCGACCTCTTTCCCGAGCTCTGACCTCACCTTGGCAATGGCGCTCTGGACGGCAAATATGGGTCCTATTCCCATGAGCTCAGGCTCGCAGCCCCTCACATCATAGGACACGATCCTCCCCAGCGGCTTTATTCCCAGTTTGTAAGCCTTGTCAGCGGACATCACAAGCAGCGCCGCAGCACCGTCATTCACGCCAGAAGAGTTCCCTGCAGTCACCGATCCCTTCTTGTCAAAGGCAGGTTTCAGCTTTGCGAGTTTTTCCGCGGTTGTTCCGAATTTCGGGTATTCGTCTGTATCGAAGCGTATGGGGTCACCTTTTTTCTGGGGCACCATGACCGGCACGATCTCGTCTTTAAAGCGGCCTGACTTGATCGCCTTTTCCGCCTTTTCCTGGCTCATTGCCGCGTACGCATCCTGCTCCTCGCGGCTGAGGTTGAACTTCTTCGCCACGTTCTCTGCAGTGATTCCCATGTGGGTATCACCGAAGGAGCACCACAGGCCGTCGCGGATCATGACATCCAGCACCTGGGCATGACCCATTCTGTGGCCCCACCTCGAATGGGGCATGACATACGGGGCCTGGCTCATATTCTCCATGCCGCCTGCCACCACCACCTCGGCATCCCCTGCCTTGATCTTCTGGGTCGCGGTAATGACCGACTCCATGCCAGAGCCGCAGACGACATTCACGGTCGTTGCGGGGATATACTGGGAAATCCCTCCGTGTATGGCTGCCTGGCGCGCAGGGTTCTGGCCCAACCCTGCCTGGAGGACATTGCCCATGACCACGAGGTCCACCTTGTCAGGACTGACCTTTGCCCGGTTAAGGACTTCTTTTATCACAAGTCCTCCCAATTCAACCGCCGGCACATCCTTCAGAGTCCCCCCGAAGCTGCCGATGGCTGTCCGAACTCCGCTGGCGATTACGACATCGCGCATAAAGCCTCCTTCATCGAGCTGCCGGTGCTCCAGACACCAGTTCCTTGACCAGAATCGCAATATCCGCGTAATTATGGTTCATGTCCTTGACATACCTCTTCAGGACCCCGATATGGCTGAAGCCTGATTTTTCAAATGCATTGATCACATCATCCCTTTTGGTCACGATTCGTGCGACGAGCTTCTTCAGCCCGCTGTGTGCGCCAATGCGCGAGATTTCATCGAGAAGCAGTCCGCCCAGGCCGCGCCCCTGAAAAGCGGGATCGATCACGATACGCACCTCTCCCACATGGCGTCCCCATCCAAAGGTCTGTCTGTGCAGCGTCGAACTGGCCACGACCCTTCCCTCATATTCCGCTACGATGGGCAGGGTCTTTTCATAGTCGAGATCCCGCATCCATCGGGCGATGATCTTTCTGTTGGTCACGTCGTTTCTGAGGTACCGCCTCGTCTCTTCGGGCAGGGAACTGAAGAACATGTAGATACCGTGCTCGTCGTCCCTTGTCATGGGCCTCAGGGTAAGGGCCGTACCGTCTTTTAATGTGACTTTCTTTGGATATTCTTCACGCATTCTCTCTCTCCTCAGTAAAGGGCATTACATAAATGATTATCAAGGAAGCCAGGTCCTGTCAATGTGATTTTATAGTTCTCAGGCGAACTCATAGCCATACGTTTAAGGAAGGACACCTCAGGGCCTCTCCCCGCTCTCTCCCGGACCTTCTTTTCCCTGTGCCTTTGCCATCCTTAAGGCCTCTCCTATGAGTACCAGGAAGACCACGGTCATGCCTATCAGAAAGCCGAAGAGGTTCATGAGCCTCATGACCACAAGGATGATAATGACGGCAAAGAGGATGAAGAGGCGGAGCAGGCTCAGGAAGACCATGCGTGAACTCGCCCTGTGGGTCCCGAGCAGGCTTTCGATGCCCCAGACAAGTCCTTTGAGATTGGCAAGGCCGATAATGCCGCCGATCAGAATGCTCACCGTCACAAGACCGGGGTTTCCGAAGAGAGCGATAAACCGCAGGCGCTCGTCCTTCCAGTCTACGAGGAATGAGAGGAGGATAAGGAGGAAGATAAGGATGACGCTTTTTTTAGTC
Source organism: Thermodesulfovibrionales bacterium (assembly GCA_035623135.1). Taxonomy (GTDB): domain Bacteria; phylum Nitrospirota; class Thermodesulfovibrionia; order Thermodesulfovibrionales; family UBA9159; genus DASPUA01. Next base: position 2,316 of record DASPUA010000017.1, read on the forward strand.
ACTCTTTTTATCAGGTCCATTCTGTCTCCTTGCCACTCTCAAAAGCTCGCGAAAGCCTGCGACGATTCCCAGGATGAGGAATACGATGGTGAGCCAGGGAAAGGTGCCGAGGAACTTGTCGATGAAGTATCCCATGCCAAAGCCGACAAATGTGGAAAGGACGAGCTGGATGCCCACAGTGCTCGCCTCTAAAAGCTGCTTCAGGAGCGGTCTTTCCTTTGGCGGCTCAGTCACTCACTCCTCTCCTTCGAACTGTTCCTGCTCTGAGAGCATAAATTCCTTGAGGATCTTTGCAACCTCCTTGTAAAAAGGCGTGGCAGCGTGTTTCTGCATTTCGTCGCAATATCCAGGTACCCATCGGAGATGCTCCTTCAGAAACATCTCCTGCTTCTCCACAAGACCATTCTGTATGAGATAATGCATGAACAACAATTCCAGCGCCAGGTGATCCGGGATGAGGGTCATTTCTTCATCGAGGGTGAGGCCTGCAGCTTCATAGAACGCGTTTACCGTCCCTGTTGCCTTTCCCCAAAGCCCGGGCCTTTCTCCCACTGAGAAGTTGTAGAGGGATTCATAGGGCGAGGGATGCAGGTCCGGACTCATGAAGATGCGGACAAAATCCTTTCGTATCTCGTCGGCTGGTGTATCGAAGTTCATCTGGAATAATGCTTTTGCTTGGAGCAGGGTTTCCTCAGCAGGCTCACTCATGAAGAGGTCTGAGAAGAGCTTATACAGTTCAGCACGTTCGGCATCTTCGTTCTCATAGATTTCCACTCTTCACCCCGACAGAGTATCTTCGATCGCGTTCCCTTTGCCTTAGACATTATAGTAGGTATGGTTCAGGAGTGCAATCGCTCGCGAATGGAACGGAGGAGTGCTGGTTACCATTCGCTGGCCCCTTGCAGGAAGAGGAACTTTGCTTGACAACGTGGGTGATATTGCATACAATGAATAAAAACGATTCTGTTCTTTCCTGCGTAACGAGGTGAAATGAAGAGACGCAAATTCCTGAAAGTCCTGCTCGGTCTTCTGGGCTCCACAATTGTTGTCACATTGGCGTATCCCCTCGTAAAGTTCCTTGCCCCCCCTGAGGCTGAGTCAAAGACCAGGAAACTGGTGTTGAAGAAGAGTGAAATACCTGCAGGTGAAGCAAAGGGGTTTACTTTTAACAATATCCCTGTGATCGTGATCAACCGGCCTGACAAGGGATTCATCGCCCTTTCAAGGGTGTGTACCCATCTGGGATGTCTTGTGACGTATGAAAGGGGCAAAAGGATCTTGCTCTGTCCTTGCCATGCCGGAATGTACGATATTGAGGGAAATGTGGTTTCAGGCCCTCCTCCCAAGCCCCTCCAAAAGTTCCCTGCCAGGGTTGAGGGAGAGAACCTGGTGATAGGATAAGAAGATGGGAGTAGGCGGGAAGATCAGGGACTGGTTTGACGTAAGGATAGGCCTCGGTGACTTTGTCAATGTGCAGTTTAGGGAGTTCAGGGTTCCCAGAAACAGCAATGTGTTCCATACCCTTGGGCTCGTTACCGTCGTTGCATACATGATTCAGGTCATCACAGGCATTCTCCTCCTCGTCTATTATATCCCCCATCCTGACTTTGCCTTTAAGAGCGTTCAGGAGATCATGGGGAGCGTGTCGTTTGGCTGGCTGCTGAGGCAGGTGCATGTGGTGGGCAGCAGCCTGATGGTGGTAGTGGTCTTTCTGCACATGGCCTCTGTATTCTTTATGGGAGGCTACAGGAAGCCGAGAGAGATGACCTGGGTTGTGGGCGGGCTCATGTTCCTTATCACCCTTGTGTTCTGTCTCAGCGGGTATCTCCTCCCGTGGACCCAGTTGAGTTATTGGGCCACCACCGTGGTCACCTCCATCCCCACTGCATTCCCCTATATCGGCGATTTCATCTCAAAGGTCCTGAGAGGAGGAGAGTATGTGACAGGGATAACCCTGGGAAGATTTTTTGCCCTCCATGTCTCGATCCTTCCCCCCCTCTTTCTGTTCCTGATGCTCCTCCATATCTTCTTTGTAAAACGCACGGGGCTTTCGACCCCTCCCTTTGGGTTGTCCGCTGAGCAGCAGAGTCCGTGGACCGAATACCGGAGGGAGACCCATCCTTATGGCTACCCATTCTACCCTGATTTTGTGAAGAAAGAGGTCTTTATGGGGATGCTGTATCTCACTATGATGTTCTTTTTTATCACCTTTTTTCCTACCCTGTTCCTGCCTGAAGAGGCAAATACCCCTGCAGATCCTCTCAGGACACCCTCTCAAATACGACCTGAGTGGTATTTCCTTGTACCCTACCAGTTATTGAAACTCATACCGAATAAGTTTATCGGCATTACCCTGCTGATTCTCCTTGTGGTAGTCTTTCTCTTGTGGCCGTTTCTTGATACAAAAAAGGAACCGAATATCCTGAAGCGTCCGGTTCTTAAGACCGTCTTTTTTCTTATCCTTGTCATGCTGGCTGTCCTGACATTATGGGGAAGCTACCGATGAGATACCTCCTCCTCTCATTGCTTATGGTCCTGAACCTTCCCCTCGGCTCTCTCGCGGGATACCGTGAAGAGTTTGAGAGAGAATTCCTGAGCAAACCGTGGGCAGGAGACCAGGTGGAGGAAGATGCCTGTATTGCATGCCATGTGGCTGAAAAGATGGACCCTAGGTTTAAGAATATCCCCCAAAGCTGGAAGATGAGTATCCATTATCAGCATAATGTCTCGTGCCATGACTGCCACGGCGGTGACCCCAAGGATGCTGAGATGGCCATGTCGCGCCAGAGGGGTTTTGTGGGCACCCCGAAGTACGCCGAGGTCCCTGAGTTCTGCGGGAAGTGCCATGTGGGGATTTTAAAGAATTATCTCGAGAGCGGGCATGGAAAGGCGCTGAAGTCTACCGGGAAGGGACCCAATTGCGTGACATGCCACGGTTCTCATAAGGAGGATCAGTATGTGAAGAAGGCAAGTATCGAGATTATCAATGAGCGGCTCTGTTCAAAGTGCCACTCGTACGAAAGGGCCAAGATAATGAAGCAGGCACTCTTCCTCACCGAAAAGAAGATGGGAGAGCTTGAGGAGGGGTTCAGCAGGCTGAAGGCTGAAGGGGTGTATATTGAGGAAGAGGAAAAGGGACTCTTCAACATCCAGGCAGAATTCCGGACCCTTTTTCATACTGTGGACGTATCCCTTGTGAAAGAGAGAACAGATGAGTTTGAAAAGAAGCTGGAGCCGATTGACACAAAGGTGAAGAATACCTTTAGTGAGCTCCGGTTCAGAAGGAATTTCTCCGCCTTTATCTTGCTGCTCTTTGCGGGTATGGGCATCGTGGTCTTTATTCTCTCCAAACCTCCCAAGGAGTAGATCTTTTTCCTCGACGCGCCTCTCATTCGTTCCCTGCATTTTTTTCTGAACCGTTTTTTGACAAATGGGTTGCAACTCAGCCCGTTTCGGTGTAATCTTTTATTAGTGAATGATACGGTCTCTTGAAAGGAGGTGAAATGATGAGAAAATTTTTCGCGCTTTTGGTGACACTCAGCATTTTATTGGTATTTTCTTATGGATGCGCAACAAAGGATTATGTGAAACAGCAGATTGATCCCCTCGTGGACAGGATCAGCAAACTCGAGGCAGGGATGCAGAGCTTGAAAGAGTGCTGTGCCAAGGCGGATGTG
>DASPUA010000018.1:0-2717 GCA_035623135.1 Thermodesulfovibrionales bacterium
TCAAGGAAATGAATGACAATGATCGCAGGATATTAGAGGACTTTATAAAGAGGGCATCTGTCCAAGACATTCCTGAGGGTAAAGAAGAAACCATATCCAAACCAGCTCTTTAACATGACCGGGGGGATATCCCTGTAACAGATGAATAGCTAGACGTTTTCCACCATCTCCCACACGCCACATGGGCAGACGCCGGCGCAGAAACCACAGCCTATGCAGAGTTCATCATCCACCACATACTCGTACGAACCATCCTTGTGCTCGACCCTGCTGATCGCGCCCCAGTAACAGGTGGCCTCACACATCTTGCAGTCACGACAGGTGGCGCAGGACATACACCGGTTTGCCGAAACCTCGGGAGTGACGAAATCTCCACGGCAGACATCGTAATACTCTGTTTTTATCTTATCGTATGATATCATCTGCTTGATTTCAGGAAAACGCGGCGCATGCATGAGTTCATAGTGGACATGATCAGCCGCAAGCCTTCCATGGCCGATGGCGTGTGTCACGAGCCCCAGGCCGGTCACGTCACCGATGGCATATACCTTCACATCAGAGGTCTGATACTTTTCGTTTACCGTGATCCAGCCCTTCTCTGTATGGATCCCCTGCGGCAGAAAATCGAGCTTCGGCACATCACCAATGGACATAACCACAAAATCCGCATCTAGTGAGGTCCCGTCCTTAAAGAAGAGCCTCCTCTGCTTTTTGTCATACCGCTCGGTCAGTCTGGGCCAGACCACCTGGGTTCCCTTTGCCTTAGCGATCTCCATCTCTACACCAAAGGCAGCCGGCTTCTGGATGTCCACTGCCACCACAGATTCTGCACCATGATTATATGCCTCGGACGCAACATCCATTCCCACATTGCCTGCTCCGATGACCACTACCTTCTTCCCCTTCAGTTCAGGCGCATTGCCCAGGTTGATATCCCTCAAAAAGTCATAGGCCGATATAATGTTCTCAGAACCGGAGAAGGATATCTTTCTCGGCTCATGGGCACCGCAGGCCACTACCACAATTTCGTGGTTCTTGTATATCTCTTCAAATGTTGTCTTATCCACTTGCGTGTTTAGATGCACATTCACTCCCAGTTCAGTGAACCGCGAAATCTCCCTTTCCAAGATCTTGCGGGGGAGCCGCTCCTTTGGAATGCAGAGCTCAAGTTTCCCGCCAAGTGAACCGGAGGATTCATATATCTCAACCGTATGTCCTCTGAGGGCCAGCTGCCAGGCAGTACTCATACCCGCAGGACCGCCACCCACCACTGCAATAGTATGCCCGGTAGCTGCTTCCTTCTTGGGCGCGGGCAGGTCAAGGGCCAACGTACCCATCATATCTATTTCCAGGGGTTTATCGAGGTGCGCCCTGGTACAGCTCTGCATGCAGAGGTTTGGACAGATCTCTCCGCACACCGTTGCAGGCAAGGGGCTGTATTTCAACACCAGTTCCAGGGCGTCATTCAGTCTGCCCTGCCTGATGAGGGAGGCCCTTTTGTGGGAGGGAATCTGTGTCGGGCATGCATATGCACAGGGCGGAGCATACTTCTCGTTTGACCAGAGAGGCTTATTCCTCCTCTCTTTTCCCGTGGTGATATAGGGCAAAAGTGTAAGGTCGTGGTTCAGATATTCCGCAAAGATGCCACCCTGTCCCACCTCCTTTTCCCATATGTTCTTTCTGAACTCCTGGGTGGAAACCTTGAACCACTTCCTCGTCCTCTTTTCCTGTGGCGTATAGGCCATAAGCTTTTTCCAGTCTTCGGAGGAGCGGATAAGTTCCTTGTAATGGGACATCCTGTCAATGGCATTGAGGAATGGCTTCATGTTCGTCTTGAGCCATTCCCAGTCCTGGGGCGTGAGGTCCAGAAGCTTCACATCCCTCTCGCTGTATCCCTTGATAGGACCTCGGAAATATATGGTCCCGCCCACCATCCCGACACAAGGCCGATACCCGAGAATATTCTCGGGGTCTCGGGGTTCCACTCCACAGACAACCGCTATGCCGCCTGCCTTGAATTCCGCAAAAGAGTCCCCCACGTCTCTGAAATACCATGACTGGGGAGGATCAAAGCGGGGGTTATGTTTTGTCATGGTATCACACCTGGCTCCACCCCCTCCCTGCACATAGAGGATTCCCTGTGCCGCTGCATTAAATGCACCATTGGTTACGTCACCCAGGACAGTGATCTTTGCGCCGCAGTTCAGCCAGGCCACATCATCGGAGGCGCTGCCCTTTATGAGGATCTCGGTGCCGGGCATACCCATGCTTCCAAGCCTCTGGCCCACCGGACCTTCAACAGTGATTTTTACTGTCTCTTGACGCGGCCAGATGCGGCCCCCGATGCCGTGCTGTCCGTCAGCAATGAGGTGGATCTTTCTCGCCCCTTCCTGAACCGCGTGCTGGATTTGCTCTTCCAGGACGCGGGAAGGAACCCTCCTCCCCTTTACATCGCCATAGAGAGTCACCGCAGAACCCGCAGCCCGGGGCATTCTTGCTCCCTGCTTCTTTTCTTTTTTAACACGCATAGTTTATCTCTAACCGCTCTGCCATTGCCTTGTCCTCTATGCTCAATCCGTCAGACATGCCGATGGGAAGCTCTGTGCTTCTGCCCATGGGCGCAAAGATCTTCTTCATTTCAACATCAGCGGCTTTAAAGACCTCCACCACCCGTTCCGCCACTTTGTCGGCATCCAATCTCCGGTAGAGCTTCGGGT
>DASPUA010000019.1:0-3672 GCA_035623135.1 Thermodesulfovibrionales bacterium
AAGCGGAAAGGATTGTGAGAGAAAAAGACTATGTCCGTGGACATCCCTTGCAGGGGAAGGCGAAGAAGACAGCTCAACCAAAGGGGACGGCATCTCTAAGCAGAAAAGGGGGAAATGGGAAATCAAAGACATCAAGACCAAAGGGAACACAGCGCGTGGAAAAACGAACCAGAGCACATAAACTTTCCTGACCTTGCAAGAGACAATGAAAGGAGATCAGCGTATGTTAAAGACAACTGAACCAACCGTGGGAGATTTGGATCTTAGGGGAACGAGGTGTCCTATGAATTTTGTAAAGACCAAGCTCAAACTTGATGAAATTGAGAGAGGAGAATTACTGGAGATCTTTCTGGACGGTGGGGATCCCATAAGAAACGTGCCTCGAAGTGTTGAAGCGGAAGGTCATGAGGTGCTGCATACAAAAAGATTGATTGACGGAACATACAGCATACTCGTGAGAAGGGGGTGAGATGCCCCACGACCTACTCAACCTGATCCGGTGCCAAGGCGCTGTGAAGAGGTAGAGGACTTATCATGGGCACAAGGGAACTGGGTATCGCACTTGCAGCCTGTATGTATATTGCGTATATCGCTTTCGTAGGAAAAATTGTGATGCGGCTGCTTACCCTGCGAAACACATCGCCCCCGTTTGATGGGGGTACCGTTTCTGAGATAACTCCCATGACCGTATTGAAAGCGATGGGAGATATTTTTTTCTTTTCAAGGCTTTTCCGTGTGAACCCACGACTGTGGTTTGGAGAATTTTTTTTCCATTTCACTTTTTCTTTAGTTCTCCTACGGCACCTTAAATATGTTATGGATCCGGTTCCTGTCTGGGTGTCAGCGCTGCAAACCCCCGGATTATGTGCCGGGTATCTTTTACCCCTTTCGCTTCTCTTTATTGTTATCACTAAGCTGGGGATAGAGAGAAAGGAGTACGTCTCAAGTTACAACTTTTCCCTCTTGGGACTATTATTTCTTATCAGTGCCACAGGCCTTTTGATTAAGACCGTTATCAGACTCGATCTCGTCAGTATTAAGCATTTTATGCTCAGTGTGTTCAGGTTTGCGCCAGGCGTTCCCTCTGACAATGGCGTGTTCGTGTTGCATTATCTCATGGCTATGATTTTGCTGGCATGTCTGCCCACTCATACCTTTGCTGCACCTTTTTCTGTAATGGAGGCGCGGAAGCGGGAAGAGAGGTTGAGTCTATTGATGCATGAAAAGTAAAAATTCATTCACCCAGTGTCTATCCCCGCACCAACTCATTGAGCTTGACGCCTGTACCCAATGCGGCGAATGCCTCAGATATTGTCCTGTGCAGGAAGTGACGGGCAATCCCTCTATTTCACCTCCTGAGAAGATTCGGATGTTCAGGGAATTCATAAAGGCTACCAGCGGGCTCAGGGCGAGTCTCTTTGGCCCTAGGGATATAGACCGTAAACTTCTTGAGGATTTTGTAAAGGCTGTGTATGAATGCACGGCCTGTGGCGCATGCGGTCAACATTGCACGGTGGGTATCTTCACCCAAAGGCTCTGGCCCATGCTGAGAAGGGAGATGGTAAGACGTGGCCTTGGTCCTCTCGGGCCACAGGCGAACCTATCCAAGATAATAGCAAAGACAGGAAATCCTTATGATAAGCCAGCTGACGAGAGGTTCAGCCCTTGGTTCCCTGAGAGCGTTCGCGTCTCTGAAAAGGCTGATATCGGATACTATGCGGGATGCACCAGCGCATATGAGGCACAGCCCATGGTGAAGGGGGATGTTGTTGTCCTTGGTGCTGCAAAAGAACCTTTCACTATGCTGCCTCCAGAAGAGGAAGTGTGCTGCGGGTTTCCCCTTTTCATCACCGGGCAGCATGATATGCTTGAAGATCTCACGAAAAGGCTCGTGAACGCCTATGAAGCGAGAGGTGTAAAAGTCCTTATCTGTTCCTGCCCTTGCTGTGTGAACATCATGGCACGCGACTGGCCGATTTTTTATGGGCAAGAACTGCCTTTCAAGATAAGACATATCTCGCAGTTTGCCGCCGATGCCCTCCAAAAAGGGCGGCTCACTATAAAAGGGGAACTCAACGAACGCCTTATATATCATGATCCGTGCTATCTGAGCCGAGGTGTAGGGATAATAGAAGAACCAAGGATGATCCTCAGAAGCATACCGGGTGTCCATCTGTTGGAGTTTGAGAGACATGGTCTTGATTCACGGTGCTGCGGGGCGGGAGGTGCTGCACGAAAGGTCTTCCACGAAAACGCAATCGCCATAGGAAGACTTACCATAGACGAGGCAGTAGAAAAGAAGGCAGACAGGCTTGTCATCAACTGTCCGGCATGCTATGCAAAAATGCATGAGGCCATGCAGGGGCATGATAAGCAGATAAGGATTACTGACATAATGGAACTGCTGGGAAGCCTCGCAGGAGGGGGGACATCTTGAGTCTTCTTGCCTTCACATGCAGAGGTTGTGCAAAAGATACATGTCTTTTTTCGCATATTCCAAGATACCCACGGGAAAATCACCGCACTTGCCAGAAGGCCTGGATAAAGAAAGCTTTAATTTCAATTAGTTAATTTTATAGTTAATTTTAGGCATAAACTATGCTTATAAATTTATGATAAAATGTTATGGCTCTTTCAAAGACATTTTTTTGAGGAGGCAGTGATGTTCGTAGCAACCGAAGCTAAACCAGAAGTATGTCCTTTTACCCTCGATCTATGCGAAGAGTGTTGCGAACAAAAGATCATTCAGCATCAGGGAATATGCTCTTTCACACTCGAACCGTGCCACTTTCAAATGGGGGACGGCTCTCATCGCACTAAAAATTAGAAGCAAGGGAGGGCCACTCAGCCCAGTCTGGACTCTCCCATAAAATAAGTATTCTTTATCCTTAAATCGTTTCTCGCAGCAAGACCTGCGGTGTTATGCTCTTGGGTGTGATCTTCCGTATTGCATCCAGATTCATCAGAATCCACTCCCCTAAGACCCCGAAATCTGATACAATACTCCCCAAATACACTGTATTGAGGAGAGACGTGATTCCCAAATTGAAATATGATGAAAAGGGACTGATTCCTACCATTGTCCAGGACGCTGACAATGGTGACGTGCTCATGATGGCGTACATGAATGAGTCTTCCCTGAAAATGACCCTGGAGACCGGATACACACACTTTTGGTCCCGCTCACGTCAGAAATACTGGAAAAAGGGTGAAACCTCCGGCTGTCTGCAGGAGGTGAGGGAGATATGCTACGACTGCGACGAAGACACCCTTTTAATCAAGGTAAAACAGCACGGCGCAGGCGCGTGTCATACAGGGACCAGGACATGTTTTTACAGAAAAATAAAATAGTCCACCATCGGCGGTCTTTAGTTTCGACGCCGAATCAGAAAAGACTGGAGACTTAGGACCAGGGACTGCCGACCCTTATTGAGATTGAGAATGACTAACTGTATATTTTGTAAAATTATCGCTAAGAAAATGCCTTCAAAAATAGTGTACGAAGATGACATTGCCCTTGCCTTTGAAGACATTAACCCCCAGGCACCGGTCCATACACTTGTGATCCCCAAGAAACATATTGCCACTGTCCTTGATCTCAAAGAGGAAGATGCCCATCTCATGGGCCACCTGGTGAAGATCGCCAACAAAATCGCTGGGGAAAAGGGTATT
>DASPUA010000020.1:0-2100 GCA_035623135.1 Thermodesulfovibrionales bacterium
AGTGGTATGTGAGCACACAGTCCCTTGCGAAGGAGGCCATGGATGCGGTGAGGGAGGGAAAGATACGGATCATCCCTGAATCCTGGGAAAACACCTATTTTGCATGGATGGAGAATATAAAGGATTGGTGCATATCCAGGCAGATATGGTGGGGACACAGGATCCCAGTATGGTATTGCGATGAATGTGGGGAGGTGATCGTGTCCAGGGAAACCCCCAACGCGTGCAGAACATGCAAGAACTCTGCTCTCAGGCAGGACGAAGATGTGTTGGACACATGGTTCTCTTCAGCGCTTTGGCCCTTCTCAACGCTGGGCTGGCCTGACGAGACGGATGACCTGATCACCTTTTACCCCACCAGTGTGCTCGTTACCGCCTTTGATATCCTTTTCTTTTGGGTCGCGAGGATGATCATGATGGGGCTGAAATTTATGGGTGAGGAGCCATTTAGGGATGTATACATCCATGCCATTGTGAGGGATCCAAAGGGAGAGAAGATGTCGAAATCAAGGGGAAACGTGATTGATCCCCTCATTATGGCTGATAAGTTCGGCACAGATGCATTCCGGTTCACCCTGGCAGCCTTCGCAGCCCAGGGGAGGGACATCCGATTCTCCGAGGAACGGGTTGAGGGATACCGCCATTTTGTGAACAAACTATGGAATGCCGCACGATTTATCAGCATGAACCTCAATGACCTTGAGACACCGGACCTGCAGAGGATCAAGGAACATGGAGCTGCTTTGCTCAGCTCAGAGGGTTTATCTCCGGATCTCCCCGGCAGATGGATCCTGAGCAGGCTTTCGGTGGCTGTGAATGAGATCAATGAGTCGCTCAAGGAATACCGGTTTAATGATGCATCAAGCGCTATTTACCAGTTTATATGGCGTGAGTTCTGTGACTGGTACATAGAGATGTCAAAGCACGCACTTTATGAAGGGGGGAGAGATAAGGCGTTGACTATCGCCTGTCTTGTCGCTGTTCTTGACCATGCATTGCGCCTTCTCCATCCCTTTATGCCCTTTGTGACCGAGGAGATATGGCAGAGCATAAGGACGTATCTGCCCGAGGGCGCTGAAAGTATCGTAATTGCTCCCTATCCCGAAGCCCTGCCGCGTGACCTCAAGGCTGAAGAGGAGATGTCTCACGTTATGGAAGCAATCACAGGCATCAGGAATATCAGAGGGGAATTGAATATCCCGCCTGGCACAGAGGTGAAGGCGCTGTTTAAGACCTTCGGGAACGGGGTGGGGGGAATACTAGAGAAAAACCTTCCTCTTATCCAGAAGCTTGCGAGGGCGAGAGAGATAACCATTGGGAAGGACGTGGACAAGCCAAAAGGAAGTGCAACGGGAGTGAGGGCTTCCTTTGAGCTTTATGTTCCTCTGGAAGGGGTGTTAAATATTGAGGAAGAGGTCGCAAGGATGATGAAGGAGAAAACAAAGGTTGCGGAGTCCCTGAGTTTCCTGAACAAGAAACTGACAAGCGAAGACTTCTTAAAGCGGGCTCCGAAGGAGGTAGTGGAAAAGGAGAGGGCAAGATATCAGGAACTCGTCCTTAAGGATGAGAGACTTGAGGGAACCATTCAACGCTTAAAGGAAATGGGGGGAACATATGAGTGAGTCCAATGCAAAAGAGCTTGAGGGTGAGGATCTGGAGTGCATAGAGGCGGAATTTGTAAATATCAAACAGAGCAGTATCAGGGCAGTTGAAGGGGGCCATGTGGAGCTGCAGCAGGTGGGTGCACTGAGCATTGACGGTGAACGCGTTGAGATGACACAGAGTGCCTCCGCGATCACCCACGGGGATGATGTGGACATTAACCAGAGCATGAGCGTCATTGCAGTGGGGAATACCATCAGTCTTAACTATTCCTTTTCTCCCCTTTCGCTGACGAGGGATTCTGCTGCAGTGAATCGGAGCGCAGTGGGCATTATCGGTGCCCGTGAGGTGCACGCAGAGCATACCTCGGCAATTATGCTCATCGCCAAGAAGGTGGAAGGAGAAGTCACTACTATACTTGATTGGCGATCGGCCCTTGCGCTTGGCGCAGTGGTAGGGGGGGCGCTAGGGTTCCTCTCTCTGTTCAGAAAGAGGTAA
>DASPUA010000021.1:0-5023 GCA_035623135.1 Thermodesulfovibrionales bacterium
ACCTATGGTTCACTGCAAGGGAGACAGGATCGTATGATATCTTCTGCACCGAATACTGCGGTCTCGGACATTCGGAAATGCTCTCAAAGGTCATAGTCACGCCCGAAAAGGAATTCGATGCATGGTATACGGGTGAAGGAGAAAAGGGCGGCCTGGGTCTCACCCTCCTCGAGTCCAAAGGATGTCTCGGCTGCCATTCCGTGGACGGCTCAAAGAAGATAGGGCCGACCTTCAAGGGACTCTACGGCTCACAGGTTACAGTGGTGACCAAGGGAAAGGAGAGGACCATCACCTCGGATGAAGCATATCTGAGGAGGTCCATTCTTGAACCCGGGGCTGATATCGTGAAGGGATACCAGAATATCATGCCCGCCCTCCCTGTGACAAAGGAAGAACTGGATACCATCATCCAGTATTTGAAGACGCTAAAATGACGGAAACGAGAAAAAAGACCATGACGCTTCTCGTGTATGGCGAGTTATGCAAAGTGAGGATATCCCTCTTTTCTGCATGCGCTGCCCTCACAGGGTTTCTCCTCGCAGGGCATGAATTCAGACCAGAGGCGCTTGTACTCATCACCGGCATCTTTTTCCTTGCCTGCGGCTCCTCTGCCCTCAACCAATACCAGGAATGGAGGACCGATTCCCTCATGCCCAGAACAGAGAGGAGACCGATCCCCTCGGGAAGAATCGAATCTTCTCATGCCTTGGTTTTCTCCATAACGCTCATCTTTCTCGGCTCCGTCACTCTCCTTCTTACCGGCAGGGCGGTTGCTACGTTCCTTGGACTCCTCGCAGTCATCTGGTATAACGGGTTGTATACCCTTCTCAAGAGGAAGAGCGCTTTTGCATTGATCCCTGGTAGCCTTGTGGGCACCATACCGCCTGCCATAGGATGGGTCACCGCAGGCGCGCCTTTTTCTGATCCCGGGCTGATCGCGCTCTGTTTTTTCTTCTTTCTATGGCAGGTCCCGCACTTTTGGCTCCTCATCCTGCATTACGGCGGGGAGTACGAAAAGGCAGGGCTGCCTTCCCTCTCTACCCTCCTTACACACACTCAATTGTCCCGGATAATCGTGAACTGGATTTTTGCCACTGCAGTGAGCTGTCTCTTTTTATCAATGAGCGGCATCGTAGTCACTCCCCTGATAAACTATACCCTGTTCGGGATTTCCTTATGGCTCATGGCCACTGCCATACGACTCCTGAGGCACGCAGGAGAAGTCACCTCTCCTTATACCTTAACCTTCAGGATGATTAACACCTATATGTTTCTCGTCATGCTCCTTTCCTCTCTTGATACGTTTTTCATTTAAGAAGCGTTCCTCTCGGAAAGAAAGCCCCTTCGGCAGCTCGTTAAATGTTGGATCCCACCGAATACTCTTCAGGTTCAGAAGCTGAACCTATCGAAGAGCATTCCAAGAAATCCGCAGGAGACAGGACGGGGCTCCTCAGGATAGCATCCTGGGATATATTATCCAAATTTCGTCTTGCTAGTGACAAAATTAACTGCTCAACTGAACATGTGAGATTCTTTTACCGCTGCTTCCTAGGCAATAGTGACAGGCTCCCAGAGGTTGCTTCGAAAAAGCATAGTCCTTCAATCGTCTACGCAAATTAGCTTGATCTTGAATGTTCAGGCCATCTATCTGATATCCTGGATAGTTTTTGCCAGCCATAGCCAGCCTTATCTTAGTTTGAGGGGCCACTGCGCATCGAAAAAAATATCCATTAAGAATTGTGTAACAACGCCAACTATGGGCATTGTGACACTTTTGAAAGATCTTTCTGACAAGTTCTTCATCATCGTTATATTCGTCCAGCAGTATCTGCCGAAAATGGTCAATGACAAATGGAGTGAATTTCACACGGTAGTCTTTGCAAAGCTGTCTGATCTTTGCCTGAGGCATTCCGGTTCGGATACCCGGATAGAATGATACCCAGAGACGATCGAGAGATTTCCAAAGAACCTGGTCGAGGGTGTGAATCAATACGCCATTGGTCACCAGCGCAATGCGATGAGATATCTTCGACCGCCGCACCACCTTGATAAGGTCGCCAAGATTGGGATGGAGTAACGGTTCACCACCGACGATACGAAACTCTCCAACTCTCATATGTTGACTCAGCTTTTCCAGATCATCTCTTAATTGCTCTGGAGAGACAAAAGACTCGGAAAGTAATGGAGCCGCGTGATCACAGGCTGAGCAGCGGAGATTGCAATGTTGGACAGCCGGTATTTCCAGGGATGAAACCCATAATTTGCCGGGAAGGATACGAGACAGGAATGATTTGAAGTGATTATAGAAGAGCAATTGGTAATTGCCCATGAAAGAAGTTGCTCCAGCAATTTTGGTAAAGATGCTCAAGTAACTTTAGACAGGTTACCGGCTATGCGTGCGCCGGAATACAATTTATCTCGTTGCATCGATCTTGAGTGATAAAATTGTTTTTTCAGCATCAAAGTAAAATAGCACGCAAATGGGGAACTTATCAATACAAACGGCCGATTTTACAGATCAACCATAAATGCTTTTTCCCTGCCACCCAAAACAGGATATTGACTGATCTACTCAATATGACAGTTCTTATTTAATTGTGGAAATCGCTGAATTTGGTTTTTCTGCTCTCACAGTCACCAGGACTTCGTAGTCTTGATCAAAATAGTCCAGCTCTTCCTGACGTAATTCTTCTTTTGACAATCCATGCAAAAAGGTGATCGCAGACAGAACATTGCCATACGTCTTAATTGTAAGAGAGTCAGCAGGAAAGAATTCCAGAAATAACCTTCGTATTGCCTGGCTCGTTCCATGCCAGTACTCACCCCAGGGGTCAACACCCTCTCGTCTGCAAATCCTATTGATTCCTGACCATGTGACCAATAAAACTCCCCGAGGCTTCAGGATGCGATAGAGATGCTTCAATGCCGGTCTCACATCATATATCATTTGAAGCGTCTGTGTGCAAATAATGCAGTCAAAGTGGTCAGAAGGAACGTGATCTGCACAGGTTAAATCAGCAACGATGGTGGTTTTCGGCATTCCTTCGATAACATTCATTACGTCACTCTTGGTTACTCGATCGCCCCCGAATTTCCGTATGTAAGAATCATCAGTAAACTCAAGCACATGGCCATAAATATCCTCCTTATGGGAAAAGAGGAATTGCTCTATGTAATAACGGTCAATGGGGAGACCCCGATCATATCCCCAGTCACGGCTCACGGGTGTGAGCTGCCATAATCGCGGGCGATGTATCACCCTGTTCACCCGGTACCAAAGCCAGAGTTGAACATCTCCAGGGAGTATTGCTTTTGCGATTGACTTAAGGCGATCTCCTATCATTGCATGGCCTTTAAGTCTACCCTTGCATTATAAAGGTTTCTTCAGGCATAAAACTCCGACGAAGTTGTACCACTGGAAAAAGATTTCCACAATCTCAAAGCCGTTTCGGCGAAACAACTCGATGTTTTCATCAATACGATAGGGGACAAGTGCATTGTCAAGCGCTTCTCTTTTCCGCTGAATTTCCTCTGAAGAGTATTGATTCCTTTTCTTGAAATCATAGTACAAATCTATAAAAAAGCGGTTCATGTGTGTATTATTTGTCAAGACCTTTTCTGTGATTAACAATATGCCGTCATCAACCAAGTCTCTGTATATCTTTTTGATCAAACTGTCCCTCCGTAAAGGGCGGACGAATTGAAGTGTCCAACAAAGAGTGACCACACTTGCATTCTTCAAGGAGAGCTTCGACAGCTCCTTGTTGAGATCGCAATTATGAAGCTGTATTCGATTCTCCAATCCGAATGTTTTGATCTTTTTCCTTGCTTCTCTAAGCATCGGCTCAGAGTTGTCATATCCGATGAAGCGCTCCGAGCCCTTGATCTTTTGGGATATGTTTATTAAGGTCGTGCCCGTCGAACACCCCAAATCATAGACTTTCGTTCCGGGAATCCAGAATTTCCCGGCAATCTCTGCGATCATATGTTGCTGTTCATGGTAGAAGGGTATGCTGCGGACAAGCATGTCATCGAACACTTTGGCCACCTCTGAGTTAAACTCAAAGTCGCCTGAACGTGCAGCTGTCCTCTGAAAGATATTGTCTCGTTTCATGTTTCCCTTGCATATCGCAAAGCACTTGCTATCGGGCTACAGCCCTACCACGATACTTCCTGCCTCGATAAGGAATAGGCAATGCTTTCTATAATTGCCTCCATACTGTACGTTTGTGTATTCGTCCATTCCACTTATATATTACTGTCTGGACTATTTGCTTTGCATTTAACTGAGGTGAGAGGATTGCGAGACTCTTCAAGAAACCTATAGAGAGATCGCATCTTTCTCGCTCCTTTACTGTAGTAAGAGTGCAGATATTTATGAATCAGATCGGGTGACCTTAACGTATAAAGAAGATGCCTGATCATTTCCAATCTCTTCATCCTGAAAAACTGCAGAACGAGCTGAGCATGAACAATAAAAAAATCATCTCTGTTCCTCAGCATCCCGCTCGATAATACCCTGTTAAAGAATTTAATACTGGAGTTATCATAATCCATGTTCAATCGGCTACTCAGCGGATGAAAGCGCACATAAGCACAGACCTGCCTGTTTAATACAATAGTGTATCCCTGTGAAGCAAGTTCTAACCAAAAATATGTGTCTTCGCCCGCCATGAGATCTTCGGGAAAACGAATATCCCTTAGACAACCTTTTTTTACGAGGCACGAATTGATCATCAACGTAAAGTGCAGCAATGCGGAGGACTGTATACGCTCCAGTTGTATGTAGTCTGGGTGGTTTAATGGATATGTAACCTTCAGGAGATCTGCAACTCTTTCGTTCCAATTAACCTGCAAGGAGTGTTCAGACGAACTGTGGTCGATGAAGGCATTGCTTAGACATGTTACGACATCAGCTTCTGGGTTCTTCTCAAAACATGACAGATTAGTTTCTAGCATTTGGGGATGCAGAAGATCATCGTCGTCAAGGAAGAGAACATAATCACCTGTTGTTTTCTCCAGT
>DASPUA010000022.1:0-3121 GCA_035623135.1 Thermodesulfovibrionales bacterium
CCGGATATGGGGTTAGCAAGGGAATACTTCATTCGATGATCGATCGCGCCGGTGGGTTTTTTTTGTGCTAACCTAGCTTTGTGGTAAGAATGCAACAGTACTGTGGGGAATCTTTTGTCAGTGGTTACCAAGTACTTTAATAGTCATCACTGAGACAGCATCGGCCTGCATCGCATATTATCTTCCAAAATATGTCTCGGCTCTTGGCCCTCTTGCAATGCACTCTCCTATAATCGTGAACAGCTGCGAAATATCAGCCGGTGTTCATTTCTTTCCGAACTCAATGCGCAATGGCCCTATGCCGATGGGACAATAGCTTTATCCAGTAGTACGCACGGCCCTGAGAGATGAACTAGGTGGTGCGATGATCAAGCATCTCGCCCCTACTGCGGTAGGATTGACTGCCGGTATTTTTTCAGTAAACCTATAGTCAGGGAGATACCATGGATACTTTGTCGGATACAGCAAAGCTAATCCTGGCAGTTTTTTCTAAGTATGGAATAAAGGATCGGTACAGTTTATCTTTTCTTGATTTGCTATTTAAGGAAGCAAAATGGGAACAACACCATCATGATAAGTTTACAAAATCAGTCAATGAACTACATGACAAGGGATTGATTGAATGGGGAGAGCAGTATGTAGTGGTTCTGACGCAAGCTGGATATAAGGCCTTTTTCTCAGCTAGGAGGGTAACATGAATACTCTAACCGACAGACGATGCCCCTGTAAGTTGTTGAAGTAGGAAACGACCCCCAAGTAGAATTGATTACCACACCAAACCCTAAAAGGAGGTCGTTTCTATGAAGGAAAGATACCGCAAGATGCAGAAAAAGGCAAATGGAAAGATAAGGGAGATTGGGGAGGGAGGAGTTCTGCTGGAGCTTCCCTTGCCCATGGCCGATGTTATTGAGAGCATACCGGAGGTGATCAGGGAGTTATCGCGGGAAGCAGGACTTCTGCTGATGTCGGCGGCGATGCGTTCGGAATGCCAGAGGATAGCCGGTCCGAAAGACTCAAAGAATCCTCTGAGGAGAGCCCACTGGTGGGGCAGCGATCTCAGCCCTGTGTATTATGATCGGCAGAAGGTGTTGATAGAACGGCCTCGCTTAAGGGGCAAGGACAACAGGGAGATCCCGCTGGAGACGTATATGTCGCTGAAGAATCCCCGGGGGATGAGGGAGACGGTGGTCAAGAACATGATCCTTAGAATATCGAGCCGCAATTATGCGGAGGCGGTAGAGTGTGTGATGAAGGGCTATGGCATAAAGAAATCCAGCGTCAGCAGACATTTTGTGCAGGCCACGGCGGAGCAGATGCGGGAGTTTTTGGAAAGAGATCTCTCGGGTCTTGACCTCGTTGTCCTCTTTATCGACGGTATAGAGTTCAAAGGGCAGTTGTTGGTGGTAGCCTTGGGCCTGGATAAGGGTGGCCGAAAGCATGTCCTTGGGCTTTGGCAGGGAGCGACAGAGAACGCCGCGGTGTGTACGAGCCTTCTGGAGGACATGATACGGCGCGGACTGGACACGGGGAAGGATTACTTGTTTGTTCTTGATGGCTCGAAGGCCCTGAGATCTGTAGTGGCGAAAATGTTCGGTCCCGAGGTGGCGGTGCAGAGATGTCAGCAGCATAAACGTAGGAACGTCCGTGGGCATCTTCCCGAGCAACACCAGGCTGCTATAGATGCCCGAATCGCTGCAGCTTACCACATGACGGATTATGATGAGGCCAGGAAATCGCTTGAGCTGACGGTGAGGTACCTTGAGAAACTGAATCCAAGCGCTGCAGCCTCGCTGAAAGAGGGCCTGCAGGAAACCCTGACCGTACATAAGCTTGGTATTACGGGACTCTTGAGAAAGACCATCTCGACAACAAACCCCATAGAGTCTTGCTTCTCGGTTACCCGCATGATCACCGGAAGGGTCAAACGCTGGAGGGGTGGTGACATGGTTCAGAGGTGGGCGGTCGCAGCCCTGCTAAGGGCAGAGAAAACATTCAGACGTGTGAAGGGCTACAGGGAAATCCCGAAATTCGCCCTTTCCCTGCAAAAGAAATCTCTTGACCGAAAGGAGGTAGCTGCTTAAGATAGGGCAGCCGGGGTCCTTTCTACTTCAACAAAAGGACGGGACAAGGTCCTATTCGATTTTGATCTTTGTTATCATAACGGGCGAAAGTATCGAATATCACTTCTCTGATAAACATTTTTTTCTTTACTCGGTTACAAGTATTTGCTATATTTTAAACGTTCTCTTTCTCACACATAATCCGAAAAAGGAGAAACCAACTATGAGAGCCATACTGGCAAGTACTTTACTGTTCGTATTTTTCGCTGCCCCATTATCAGCCCAAGAATTAACAGGAACACTTTTACAGATCAAAAAAACGGGAATAATCAAAATTGGTTATCGTCAGGATCAACCACCAATGTCTTATTTGGGGAAGGACGGCATACCCACCGGGTACTCGATTGATCTCTGCAAACTTATTGTGACCGGAATAGAAAAGAAAATTAAAGGGAATGTGAAGATTGAATATGTCCCCGTGACAGCAGCAGACCGCTTTAAAGCGTTGTCTGACAACAAGATTGACTTATTATGTGGTTCAACCGCTAAGACACTTTCCCGTAGCGAACTGGTTGACTTTACCCAACCTACGTTTGTTACAGGTGCTACGTTCATGACGTTGAAGCGCACGCAAATCATGAATAATTTTGCTGGGAAAAGAATTGGGGTTGTCAAAGGAACAACAATGGTTGATTCGGTGAAGGAACTTTTTGGGGAGACTGGGGTAGTTGCTGATATTGTCATATTAAATGCTACGAGTGAAGGAGTTAATGCGCTGCAAGAGGGAAAAATCGATGCTTTTGCTGAAGAACAGGTTGTGCTTATTGGGCAGGCATTAAAGGCAGCTAATCCAGAAAACTTTTCAATTCTTCCCAACTTGTTCACTTATGAATCTTTTGCTTTAGCAGTTCGGAGAAATGATGCAGACTTTCGCCTTGTTGCAGATCGTGTCATATCCCAGCTGTTTCGGACAAAAGAAATAGTACCGATTTATAAAAAATGGTTTGGTGAATTTTCAAGTACAATGCCTACAGCATTTCAGGCATTGATCCAAATCAATG
>DASPUA010000023.1:0-6528 GCA_035623135.1 Thermodesulfovibrionales bacterium
ATGACCTTCTCATCGCCATTACCCAATCAGGGGAGACGGCTGACACCCTTGCAGTACAGAGGGAAGTCAAACGACGTGGTGCGAAGGTCATGGCAATATGCAATGTGGTCGGAAGTTCATCCGCAAGGGATGCAGATGCGGTTTTTTACACTCACTCAGGTCCCGAAATAGGGGTGGCATCCACAAAGGCATTCACTTCCCAGATAGCAGCGCTCTATCTGTTTACAGTTGCAATTGCACTCAAGAAAAAACAGATCGACCGTGATGTGGTAATGAATCTCCTGCAGGAGATTTTGAGCATTCCTGACAAAATCGAGCAGATTCTTGCACGCAACGAGGAAATGGAGGCTATCTCAAAAGAGCTATTCAAGACGAGGAATTTTCTCTATCTTGGCAGGGGAATCCATTATCCCATCGCCCTTGAAGGAGCGTTGAAACTCAAGGAGATTACTTACATTCATGCGGAAGGATATCCTGCAGGCGAGATGAAACATGGTCCCATCGCACTCATTGATGAGGAAGTCCCTGTAGTCTTCCTGGCACCAAAGGGACCACTCCGTGAAAAAATCATTTCAAATATACAGGAGGTAAAGAGCAGAGGGGGAAAGATTATCTCATTGATTAATCAGGGGGATACGGACATCGCACAACTCTCTCACTACTCAATTTCTATACCTGACACGAATCCGTACCTCACCACTATCCTACTCGTTATTCCTCTGCAGCTTCTTGCTTATCATATAGGCGTATTAAGGGGCTGTGACGTCGATCAACCAAGAAATCTGGCAAAAAGTGTCACAGTCGAGTAAGATCTAGGGGCTGGGAACACGGAGTACTGTTCTGCTCTCTTCCGGGTTCCTTTTTTGACGCACACGCCCTCGTTTTGGTACTATAAGAGGAGCCGAGATGTCAAAGGAAAGTTTATTGGAAGGCCTTAATCCTCAGCAGCGCGAAGCACTTCTCTATCTGGAGGGTCCTCTGCTGGTACTTGCCTGTGCAGGGAGCGGCAAGACAAAGGTCATTGCTCACAAATTCGCGCATCTCGTGAAGACAAAGAAGTTCCCTTACAATTCTGTGCTTACCCTCACCTTCACCAATAAGGCTGCGATCGAGATGAAAGAAAGAATATCCTCTCTTACCGGGAAGGATACGAACGGCGCCTCTATTGGGACATTCCATGCGCAATGCAGCAGGCTCCTCAGAAAAGAGATTCAATCCCTTGGGTACAGACCTGATTTTACAGTGTATGACGATGACGATCAGTGCACCCTTATCAGACATATTTTGAGGGAATTCAGATTTCACGAGGCTCTCTATAAAGGAGTGGCAGCCAAGATAAGCTCCCTGAAATCCGCCCTCATCGGGCCAGAGGAATTCCTTTCGAAGGGTGACGGTTTCGGGTTTGATGAAAAACTTGCAAAGGTGTATATACGGTACCAGGATGAATTGAAGAGATGTAATGCCCTTGATTTTGACGATCTCATTTGGTTCACTGTGAGGCTTTTTGAACGACATCCGGAAATCCTGAAAAAGTATCATTCTCTCGTCTCTTACATACTCGTTGATGAGTTCCAGGACACGAACTTTGCTCAGTACAGGCTTCTGAAACTGCTCGGGTCAGGCCGTAACAATATCTCGGTGGTGGGTGATGATGACCAGAGCATTTATCGGTTTAGGGGTGCTGACGTGAGTAATGTATATAGGTTTGAGAATGACTTTCCAGGAGCAAAGATCATCCGGCTTGAACAAAACTACCGTTCGACACAGAACATATTGACCGTTGCAAATGCAGTCATTTCAAAAAATTCTATGAGAAAACCAAAGAGGCTCTGGACAGGCAGGCAGGGAGGCGAAAGCGTCTACCATTGCTGGCTGAACAATGAAGACGAAGAAGCCCGTCATATTACCAAGACAATCAAGGAACTCTATTTAAGAGGCGTGTATGAATTTGGTGATTTTGCGGTGCTGTACAGAGTGAACGTACAATCGAGAGCCGTGGAGGAGGCACTGAGGGATGAAGGGCTTCCCTATCACATCGTGGGAGGGATAAGTTTCTACCAGAGGAAAGAGGTAAAGGATATTATCGCCTATATGCGTCTCGTCATTAATCAAAATGATAATGTAAGCCTGCGGAGGATAATAAATTGCCCTCCCAGGGGAATTGGTGCAGCGACGCTTGCACGGATTGAGAATGAGGCAAAGAAGAAGGCATTAAGTCTGTCCGAAGTGATGAAGTCGACGGTAAAAGCAAATGGGGCCACTTCAGCAGTGAAGGAAAGGCTCGAAGGTTTTATCAAACTCATCGATCGCATGGCGTCCAAGAAATACAAAACCGCCTCGGACATGATACAGGATATCATTGAGAAATCAGGATATGGGGAGTTTGTCAATAATGAAAGGATGCACCATCTCAACGAACTCATTGCTTCCTCTGCGGATACCGAGGTGAAGGACTTCCTTGACAAGGCATCTCTTTTCACCAATCTTGATGATTCGGTCAGAGGGAATAGCGTCACCCTCATGACGCTTCACAGCGCAAAAGGCCTTGAGTTCCCTGTGGTATTTATTCTCGGCCTTGAGGAAGGTGTGCTGCCTTACTTCAAGGCCACCAATGAAGATGAAATCAACGAAGAGCGCCGGCTCTTTTATGTCGGAATGACCAGGGCAAAGGATATCCTTTGGCTTACAGGGGCCAGCAAGAGGAGGCTGTACGCAAAGTTTCAGAATCAGGAGGCGTCCCGTTTTCTCTCGGATATCCCGAAGAAATGCTGTGAGTGGATAGAAAAGAGCAGGGAGGACCACGCCGCCCGTCTGTCCCCTCCCAGTTCAGACTCGAAAAAACCCCTTTTCCCGTATGTGGCGGGATGTAGGGTAAAACATCCGAAATGGGGGATTGGCGTAGTCCGTGATTGTTACGGTGACGGCGATGAACAAAAGGTAATGGTGAATTTCCCGAGCATAGGGATTAAGAAGCTTGTCTTAAGGTTCGCCAATCTCCAAAAATTGTGAGAAGCTACTAAGAATCCACTCCTCCCTAGGAGACTTAATGAAGCTTGATGTCGAACATATTGCACAGCTTGCGAGACTCGCTCTCACCGATGCGGAAAAAGAGAGGTTTGCTACACAGCTTGCCAGCATACTCTCCTATGTCGGAAAGCTTAGAGAACTTGACACCTCCGGTATTGAACCGACATCCCATGTAGTCACTATTAGCAACGTGGTGAGAGAAGATAGGGTGAGTACATCCCTGACAAAGGATATCGCGCTCATGAATGCCCCTGACAGGGCTGGCGATTTTTACCGCGTGCCTAAGATTATTGAATAACGATATGTTGAGGTGCATGCTGAAAGCAAAGATACACATGGCCACGGTCACCGAGTCTAACCTGGAATATGAGGGAAGCATCACCATAGATGAGCAGTTATTGAGAGAGGCCGGCATACTTCCCTATGAGCTGGTAATGGTAAGCAACCTGAATAATGGCGAGCGATTTGAAACCTATGCAATTCCAGGAGAAAGCGGCAGTGGCAAGGTATGCCTTAACGGGCCCACTGCGAGAAAAGGAGTAGTGGGCGATAGGGTCATTATTTTTTCCTATGGCTATTTTGAAGAGCATGAGGTAAGGGATTTCAGACCAAGAATCGTACGTCTTTCCGCGAATAATGCGATGGTGATGCCGTAACGCAAATGTGAAGGAGATGAATCTGACTCGCCAGTTTTGGTTTCCGCATCACTAATTTCATACCAAGGTCTTGAGAATGGAAGAAATAGGCGTGGTGAAAAGCACAAGTGGTGTTCTTGCAATTGTGTCAGTGGAAAGAAAATCCGCCTGCGAGCAATGCAGCGGGGGATGTAAAATCACTGATGCGGGTGCGGAACTCGAAGCCATCAACCGGGCAAAGGCGATAAAAGGTCAAAAAGTGAGGGTTATCTTGAGACCCTATTCATATCTGAAGGGGTCCATGGTTGTGTACGGTCTGCCCGCGCTCGCGTTGATATTGGGAGCAGTTGCGGGAAAGGAGCTTTTCAGCAGAATCTTCTATTTCACGGACCCTGACATCGTTTCCGCAATTTTTGGTTTCGGTGGATTCATTCTTACATTTATTGCAGTGAAAATATGGAGTGCGCGAATAGAAAAAGAAACCGCGTATAAGCCGGTTATCGAGGAGATACTTGAGAAATAAGAGAAGGCAGTGAAACCACTCATCATATTCGAATACTACAAGAACTGGAGGGGGATCAAATGGCTAATTTTGATGTGAACAAAATTCGTAATGTGGCGGTGATCGCCCATGGAGGCGCGGGAAAGACCTCTCTTACCGAAGCGCTTTTATTTGTTTCCGGCTCTGTGGATCGTCTGGGCTCAGTGGACAATGGGACATCCACCACCGACTTTGAGCCTGAGGAGATTGGACGAAAGATAACCATCACTTCATCCGTGTCCTTCTGTAACTGGAATTCGCACAGAATCAATCTTATCGATACCCCCGGTTTTATCAATTTTATTGAAGACACCAGGGGCTGTCTCAGGGCAGTGGATGGGGCAGTGGTGATCGTAAGCGCGATTTCCGGAGTCAAGGCGGAGACAGAAAAGATATGGAAATTTGCCTGCGAATACGAGATCCCGCGAATAGTATTCATAAACAAAATGGACAAGGAAAACGCAAATTTTTCCAGGGCCATTGCCGAAATCGAGAAATCATTCGACACAGAGGGCATACCTCTCCAGATGCCTATAGGGATGGGGGAAACCTTCTCAGGAATAATCGACATCGTGAACATGAAAGCCATTAGGGTAACCGGAGGGAAATCCCAGCAGTCCGACATTCCTACCGAATACCTCCCAGAGGCAGAGGGATATCGGAAGAGACTTGTGGAGAAGATCGCTGAATCTGACGATAGCCTGCTTGAGCGGTATCTTGAGGGAGGAGTACTCTCACACGAGGAGATTATTAAGGGAATTAAAGAAGGTTCCATGACACGCAGGTTTATTCCCGTTGCCTGCGGGTCAGCTGTAAAGACCATAGGGATTACAGAGCTCCTCAACACGATGGTGCTCTGTTTGCCGTCTCCTCAGGAAATGTCAAGGATATCACCCATTAAGGGCAAGAACCCAAAAGACGGAAAGGATATAGAGAGAAAAGCCGAAGAAAAAGAGCCTTTCTCCGCGTACGTCTTTAAGACTATCGCCGATCCATTTGCAGGAAAGCTCTCTCTGTTTAGGGTATATTCAGGAACTCTCAAGGCCGACTCCTCTGTGCTGAACTCCTCCACAGGGTCTAAGGAACGGGTAGGCCAGGTATTCTATCTGCTCGGCAAGAAGCAGGTTTCCGCACAACTGCTCGGGCCCGGCGAGATGGGTGTCGTGGCGAAGTTAAAGGACACTAATACTGGGGATACCCTGTCGGATGAGTCCCATCCTCTAGTCTTTGATAAGGTCAAGTTCGCGGAGCCGATCATATCCTATGCCATTGCCCCCAAGAGCAAGGGTGACGAGGAGAAAGTCAGTTCCGGTCTCCATAGAATTCTAGAAGAAGATCCCACTCTGAGATTTCACAGGGATGAAGAGACAAAGGAGATGCTTCTGTCAGGAATGGGGCAAGTCCATCTTGAAGTAACGCTCGAAAGGCTGAAGAGGAAGTTCGGGGTGGAAGTGCTTATGAAAACCCCAAAGATCCCTTACAGGGAGACTATTAAAGGCACGGCAGAGGTTCAGGGTAAATACAAGAAACAGTCAGGTGGAAGGGGCCAATATGGAGATTGCTGGATAAAGCTAGAACCTTTACCAAAAGGCAGTGGCTACGAGTTTGTGGACAAGATCGTGGGCGGTGTGATACCGCAGCAATACAGACCCGCAGTCGAAAAGGGGGTTGTTGAGACGATGAAGGAAGGCATCCTTGCGGGATACCCTATAATCGACATGCGCGTGACGTTATATGACGGTTCTTATCACACGGTTGACTCTTCGGAAATGGCATTCAAGATAGCCGGCTCGATGGCCTTGAAAAAGGCGTTCATGGAGGCAAAACCTGTCCTGTTGGAACCTATCATGAAAGTGGAAGTGACCACCCCTGACGACACCCTTGGCGCAGTGATAGGCGATCTGAACTCAAAGAGAGGGAAAGTCCAGGGAGTTGAGCCTCAGGCAGGGGGAAACCAGAAGATACTGTCATTGGTGCCCATGTCAGAAATGCTTACGTATGCGAATCAACTCCAGAGCATGACGTCCGGAAGGGGACTCTATTCCATGGAGTTTTCTCACTATGAAGAAGTACCGGGCCACATCGCTCAAAAGATAATCGCGGAAAAAGAGGCAAAAAAGACAGAAGAACACGCGTAATATGTCTGGGCGGCTGCGTGAATGCAGCCGCCCAGACCATTGCCCCCCAGTTGACTCATAGGAAAATGTTACCAAAGGATCGGAGACTCAACGTACCTTTTTGGAGCATGCCTGAAAGATCCTTTTGAGCTTCTCTTCCATACTTCTTCTGAGGTGAAACGGATTCAGATCTTGGAACTGTTCAGTA
>DASPUA010000024.1:0-2465 GCA_035623135.1 Thermodesulfovibrionales bacterium
TGCCCTTTTCCCCAACAGCCATTGGATTACCCCACGGGAGCGTATGGAGCCTGCGTTGAAGAGAATTGAAGATGAAATGAAGGATCGGGTGGGATTTTTTATGAAAGAGGGGAAGCACCTTGAGGCACAGAGAATCGAACAGAGGACTCGCTTTGATCTTGAGATGCTCACAGAATTTGGATACTGCCACGGCATCGAGAACTACTCACGGCACCTCAGCGGCAGGTCTCCTGGTCAGCCACCCTACACCCTCATCGACTACTTCCCCCCGGACTTTCTCATTGTGGTGGATGAATCGCACGCAACCATCCCCCAGGTGGGTGGTATGTATGAAGGAGACAGATCGAGGAAGCAGACCCTTGTAGATTTTGGGTTCAGGCTTCCCTCTGCACTGGATAACAGGCCCCTCGCCTTCGGGGAGTTCGAGCGCAGGGTAAATCAGGCAATTTATATCTCCGCAACGCCAGGTCCCTATGAGATTGATAAAGCAAAAGGGCAGGTAGTGGAACAGATTATCAGACCCACAGGATTAATCGACCCCCACATGAAGGTGAAACCCGCGTCAGGAGAGGTGGACGATCTCTTCAGCGAGATAAGAAAGAAGGTTGAGAAGGGCGACAGGGTTCTTGTGACTACGCTCACAAAAAAAATGGCAGAGGATCTTACGGACTATTACATAGAGCTTGGAGTAAGGGCGCGGTATCTCCATTCAGACATTGATACCCTTGAAAGGGTGGAGTTGTTGAGGGATCTTCGGCAGGGGAAGTTCGACGTGCTTATAGGGGTAAATCTTCTGAGAGAGGGTCTCGATCTTCCCGAGGTATCCCTTGTGGCGATTCTTGACGCTGATAAGGAGGGTTTTCTCAGGTCAGAGCGCTCCCTCATCCAGACAGCGGGCAGGGCTGCGAGAAATGTGGCAGGGGAGGTAATCCTCTATGCCGACACTATTACAGGTTCGATGAAGAGGGCCTTGGAAGAGACCGAGAGGAGGAGGAAGATTCAGAAGAAGTTCAACGATGAGATGGGGATCACGCCCGAGACAGTGAAATCCACCATAAAGGATATCCTGGGCTCCATCTACGAATCGGACTACTGGACAATACCGGTTGCAGAAGAAATCCCTGCATATAATTACGATGAGGAAACCTTAAAAAGACTGGATGAAGAGATGAAAGAAGCGGCAAGAAACCTGGACTTCGAGCTGGCCATCGAGACAAGGGACAAAATTAAAGAAATCAGGAAAAAACTGATTGAGAGGGGGATTCAGACATCTGCCAATCCAGAGAACAAAAAGAGGAAGAAAAAGGTTGGCAGAAGATAGGTAGGCAAAGAATTTATGAAGTATCATCAAGACTAAAGTTCTGTCGTCTTATTCGCTTTTCACTTCAAAGCTGTGCGTGATCTTTGCCACGCCTCGAATGGTTGCTGCCACAGAACAGTATTTGTTCTGCGAGAGCTCAATGGCCTTTTCCACTTTTCGTGGAGCGATATCCTGTCCGGTAATTACGTAATGCAAGTGGATGTCGGTGAAATAGTAAGGAGGTTCAGGGGCCTGTCTGGAATCGGCAGTGATGTCAAGGCCGCTCAGCCTCTGACGCTGTTTCTTGAGGATCTCGACCACGTCATACGCCGCGCATGAACAGAGGCTGATGACAAGGAGGTCAGAGGGTTTGAGACCCTTCCACTCCTGCCACTGCTCACCCCCTTCACGGGACCAGGACCCTGTTACTACCGTTTGGCCGTAACTGTCCCTTCCAACAAACATTTTGCTGTCCTTGCCGAACCATCGCAGAGCAATTTGTTCCATATTACCTCCCTCCCTTTTCTTCATAGCTTAGCACAGCCCTCCGGGTATTTCACGTTTCATACATTGAGATAACAGCGCTCATTTCCTTTATTCGATATCAGAGACTTGACAACACGCAGGAAACACGCTCAAATAAATAAAGATATGTGTGAAACAAGAGAAGAAAAGCAAGGAAAAGGCTAACAGGATAGCTTGTGTCTCCAAAGAAAGGAATGATAGCCCTTGTGGGCTCGGGTGAACTCACTGCCACCATGGTGGAGGTTCACAAAGAGATCCTCACCCGGTTCGGGAGCGCTCCCAAGCTGCTCTTTCTCGATACACCTGCCGGGTTCCAGTTGAATGCCGATCAGTTGTCCCAGAAGGCGGTAGAGTATTTCCGGGTCAATGTCGGCTATCCGATGGGAGTGGTGTCCTTCAAGTCAAAGGACGTCCCTGCCCAGGAGGCTGAGAGGGCATTCCGCATGCTGAGAGAGCTCGATTATCTCCTTGTTGGCCCGGGAAGCCCCACGTATGCCATACGTCAATGGAAGGCAACCCCCATCCCAGAAATATTGCAACGGCGGGTAGAAAAGGGTGCGTGTCTTGTGGCAGCAAGCGCAGCGGCACTTACGATGGGGCGCTTTTCGCTGCCTGTCTATGAGATATATAAAGTGGGAGA
>DASPUA010000025.1:0-4018 GCA_035623135.1 Thermodesulfovibrionales bacterium
AAGAAGATGGCGCGTTCTATGATATTTTCAAGTTCCCTCGCATTCCCGGGATAGGAGTGGTTGAGCAAAATGCTCAACGCGTCATCTGATATACCTCTTATCAGTAGATCTTTTCTCTTGGTCGCATGTTTCTTTACGAAATGTTCTGCGAGCAGCGGCACATCCTCAATTCTGTCTCTCAGCGGCGGGAGATGGATGTTAATGACGTTTAGCCGGTAAAAGAGGTCCTCCCTGAAGATGCCTTTTTGACAATCGTTCTTCAGGTTCCTGCTCGTAGCCGCAATAATCCTCACATCGATCTTCTGGGGGCGCGATCCTCCGATCCTCATGATCTCGCCTTCCTGAATTACCCTCAGTATCTTTACCTGAAAGAGCGGGGAGACGTCCCCGATCTCATCGAAAAGAACAGTGCCTCCGTCCGCAAGTTCGAGCAACCCCCTTTTCGTGTAATTCGCGCCGGTGAAAGCCCCTTTTTCGAAACCAAACAACTCCGATTCAAGGAGCGTGTCCGGTATGGCGCTGCAGTTGATCGTCATGAAGGCCCTTCCGCTGCGCGGACTCCACCGATGAATTGCCCGCGCAACAAGCTCTTTACCGGTGCCGCTCGCACCTGTTATGAGAACATTGCTCTCGCTGACAGCGGCCTTCCTGATTAGACCAAAGACCTCCTGCATCGGCGGGCTTATACCTATAATCTCGTCAAAACCATGCTTGTGGTCAAGAATCTTCTTTCCGTGACCCTTGATCACATCACCCAAACTGGCAAGAGTGAGGGGTTTACCGAGGAAATCAGAGGCGCCGAGTTTCATGGCTTCGACAGCCGCTTTAACGTTCGGGGCCGACAAGGCGATAACAGGCATGCGCTGACGCAGCTCAATGAGTTTCTGCTGCCATCCTTGAGTGTCGAGGTCCAGTAAGGCAATGTCGTAGGCAAAGGAAACATCTTTCTGTTTCGGATGCTCTTTCTGGGGAACAAAACCGTGTGACTTGAGCATAGAATAGATCCTTTTTGCATCATCGGAGATAACCAGGATGTTAAGCATACGTGTATTTTAATATAGTGTCAGCACAAAAACATAAAAAGGACGTCCGAGAGAAACTAATGAAAACCATGCGGCGGATATCGTTTTTACGTCTAAATAGAACGAAAACACAGCCTTCCCCTTCATCAGAAGTTTCGGTATTGTACCATCTTCTAAGTATAGAGAAAAAGAGAGAGATTCCTTGGTAGGTATTCTCTCAATGTTTCTTGTGAGGGAGGCGGAATGCGCTTGTCAGATGACCTATTCTGGCGGGCAGAGGGGACTGCGAATCGCTGTGGTTAGACGTCCAGTCTAACTATTGTATGTATCAGGTACAGCCTGCGGTGAAAGGAATGCCGGCATACTTGCATGCCTTCATTACGGGTTGCTCTCGGAATAAATCGTAGAGATATTTGACGGTGTATTTTTCGGACTCACGCCCTTTGTTGAGGTTCTTGACAATGAATTTAGGATGAGGGCAGTTCTGGTAGGTTAAGTAATACCACCGAACGAAATTGATAACCGCCCAGTGATCTTTTGAAAGTTCAATCCCGTCTTCTTTGCTCAAGTAATTTGCTACTTCCTCGCACCAATCTTCGGCACATTTCAGATTACCGTCTCCGTCGACTTCAATTCTTTTGCCTTGAACTTCCATATATCGTGTCAGCGGGGGTTCCACCGTTATCATCCTCATTATCTAAAGATACAATTAATAGATAGATTACTAATTTTGTATAACACAATTCGTCACAAAATGCAAGGTTCCATCGTTATCCTCCTGATATCCTAAAGACACAATTAAAATACATAGGATTCGCTAAAAAAGGTTCAGCACTAATTCTATGTAACACAATTCGTTACAAAATGCAGTGGCGATATGGCTCTTATACACCCAAATTAGACAAATGGCTATCAATAATTTCGGAGTTGTCCTGAATCACCTTTGTAGTCCGGGAGCCTCAAAAACATCCTTCTTGAATCATGGTAATGCGACGGGGTGGTTTCGCCGCCATTCTTCCTCCTCTAATTATAATAAGAAGATAGAATGACGGATTTTACCCAGCTAAGACTATGTGTTCAGAGAGAATTTTCTTCGTTCCGACTCATACCGGCCATCTGTTCCGACCTCACTAATAAAGTGGCCAGCTTCAGCGCGGAATCACCGTCCGGAATGCCGAATCAGTCGACGACGTAATTCGGAATGACCGGTCGATTTGCCCCTGAATACACAGATTTATGCCTCTTACTCTTACTCTTACTCCTCCCACTCCCACTTCAGGAACGGCGGGATATCGACCATCGCATTGACTATGAGCTCTACCAGACCCGAATAAAGTATCCTGTGGTTCTCCCAGAGTCCGTAGTAATGAAGGGAATCCCTCAGGGCGCCTTTACAGTTAGAGCATGGAGCAACGACCATCTTATTAATGCTGGGATCAAGGACATCCTTGAATGCCTCGATTATCTGGCTTACCTTCATCCGCTCAGTCACCTTCTTCCTGAACTGCGGGAAATTAAGGGAATTCATGATCGCAAATCCGCTGCCGCCGCCGCAGCAATAGTTCATCGGCCCATGCGGGTTCATCTCCCTGTAAGGCTGGGCACAAACAGCCTTTAACACATTACGCTGCGGTTTCACGATTCCCATCAGCCTCACCACATTACAGGAATCATGCAGGACAGTAGGGAAGTTATTCCTGTTAGGGTCTAGTTTAACTCGTCCGCTTTTTACTATGTCCCAGAAGAGCGGCAAACAGCTTTCACGCGGAAGAAGTGGAAGAGCAAAGTCTCCAGGCGCTATGCGGTCAAGGAGTATACACATCGCCTTGTGGGCATGCCCGCATTCCCCCACCACAATCTTCTTGACACCCAGATCTTTCGCTATCGAGAGGTGCTTCAACCCCACCCTCGCCGCTTCGATATCATCAAACCATACACCATAGTTCACCGCGTCATATCCGCACATCTCGCTGCTTAACGTATAGTTAATGCCCGCAGCATCAAAGAGTATTGCAAATGCTTCAGGGTTATCGGGCCATGCAAGAAACTCTCCTGCATTCTGCATCAAAAGGATGTCAGCTCCTTTTTTGTCTATGGGAATCTTAATCTTCTTGCCGGTTCTTTCTGCCATATCCTCTTCCAGAAACTCTATGGTAGCCTTGCATGCCGCGGGGGTCATTCCTGTAGTAGAACCTTTCGCAAGGTGCTGTCTCGTTCCCTTCCTCAGTAATTCCAACGGCGCGATTCCAAGCTCCTGGCTGAAGACCTTTCTTATCTCCCTTGCCATCAGGGCGTTGTCCACTCCTACGGGACAATAAGACGCACACCTTCTGCAGACATTGCAACGGTACGCCAATTCCAAAAGCCTCCATACTGTCTTATAATTGGCCTCTACGTCAGCGCCTACAAAAGACTTAAGGAGCTTTCCACTTGGGGTAAAATACCTCTTGTATAACTTCCTCAATATCTCCGACCTGTAGGTAGGTCTGTATATCTCCTGCCGGCCGCTCGCAAGGTATGTATGACATGCCTCGGAACAGGTCTGACACTTCACACAGTAATCCATCGAGAGCTTGAAAATCTTGAGGAACGTCCAGTTAGCCTCACGGTTGAAGAGCTTTTCAAGTCCGCTCATAAAACCGAACACTAATTTTTCTTTCTCCTCCTGAGTCTTGGGTTTCGGATAGTCAAAAGGTGTATGCCCGTCAAGAGAAAAATCGTATGATTCGAGCCATTTTTCTTTGGGAGGCTCCATAGGGGGCTCTTCCACAGGAAGTTTCATTAAATCTCCCACTTCGAGTTTCACAAGAGGCTCGTCTGTGAGTTTGGCCATATCTCTAAAAGTAACCTGGTTTTTCATTTCGTTTCCTCCTTCTTTTCCAAAAGCCACTTCTGTGCATTTTCGAGCCAGGTCTTATCGGGAGACGCATGCGGACCTGCCCAGTGTACAGTGTAGCCGACCTGTTCGATGTTCTTTAAGTCCTTGGGCGAGCCCT
>DASPUA010000026.1:0-2410 GCA_035623135.1 Thermodesulfovibrionales bacterium
CCATTAGACACGCTCTCGACGACTGTCGCATGGCTTGGCATTGTCTGCTACGCACTGCAGATTTATTTCGATTTTTCCGGATATTCCGACATGGCAATCGGCCTCGCGAAGATGTTCGGCTTTGATTTCCTTGAGAACTTCAATTATCCATACTTGGCTCGATCGATCCGAGAGTTCTGGCGAAGATGGCATATTTCACTTTCTACGTGGTTCCGGGATTACTTGTATATCCCTCTGGGCGGTAACCGGGGCAGCGTTGCGCGCGTGTTTGGCAACCTTTTAACTGTCTTTCTCTTGTGCGGGCTATGGCATGGCGCCAGTTGGACCTTTGTGCTCTGGGGTTTGTGGCACGGACTCTTTCTCGTGTTGGAGCGAACAACATTCGGCAAAATACTTGACTCAAGCTTTGCGCCAATGAGATATCTATACACCTATCTCATTATTCTTATTGGCTGGGTGTTCTTTAGAGCTGATACCGTATCATATGCCTTGTGCTACCTCAAAGTTATGTTTAGTTTTGCGGTGGACAATCCTTTCCCTGTCAATCTCTTAAATGCCAAGACCATCCTCGCGTTTGTACTGGGTCTGATAGGCAGCACACCATTTATTAGCAATCTGCTAAATTATCACGAACGCAGCTTGTCGGATAACGGCAGATCACGGATCGCGCTCAACGTATTGACCGAACCGATAATTCTGGCATTTGTTATTGTGCTCTTCATGGTTAGTACAATTTTTCTGTCCTACAATACATATAATCCGTTCATCTATTTCAGATTTTAAAGACGCGTGCTCTTATGATGGAAAATAGCATTAGTCCAAACAACCGCTCTACTTTCTTCACCCGGATATTCGTGTCGCTCTTTTTTCTTATCATCTGGCTCCCTTTGATGCAAATGAATTTCACGGTCATTCCCGAAGTGGGCACTAATGAAAACAGAACGCTAGCCGAAAAACCTCGCATACGAGAGTTGATTGATCTCCAGACATATGCAATAAAATATGACCGCTATTTCGATGACCACTATGGCTTCAGGAGTTCTCTCGTCCGGATGGCTAGTCTGCTGCACCTGAAGGTTTTTAATACACTGCCAACACAGCGGGTCATAGTCGGCGATCAGGGCTGGTTATGGTATAATGACCCGCGGGACGGTATTAGTTTGAAGGATTATTACGGCAACGCAAATTTTACTGAAGACGAGCTCGAGAGGATAAAAGAAAGGATCATCCGTATCGATAAAAAGCTGAAGAAAGATAATATCCACTTCCTCCTTGTGGTCGTGCCAAACAAGCATACGATTTATCCTGAATATCTACCGGCCGATGTCCGTCAAGCAAGGGGCAGAAAAACACGGTTGGATCAGGTGATTCAGGCCTTGAACAACTCGGGCGTCGATTTCATAGATTTGCGTACCAGCCTCCTGTCGGAGAAAAAACGTACAGCCTATCTTCTTTATTCCCGCACAGACACACATTGGAATGATCTTGGAGCGTTTTTCGGATATAAACAGATTATGATGCACCTTCGGAGAAGATATCCCGAAATAAAGCAGTTGGGTATTAATGAATTTAGCGTTCGCGCGGAAGAGAACGGGGGAACGGGAGATCTTGCTGGCCTCCTGCATATGGCCGGATTGCTGAACGATACAAGCATCACGCTAACGCCAAAATTAAAATTAAGCGCCACAATGGTGCCGGCAAATCGTGCAACAAAAGCAGGCGATGCTTATATTGGATTTCAAACTCCAAACCGCGACCTGCCAACATTGGTAATGTTCCGTGATTCTTGCGCTAATTCGCTTATTCCGTTTCTGTCCGAAGGCTTTTCGAAAAGCATTTATATCAAATGGAGACTCAACAACGTAATCGATTTTTCCGACATTGCGCGGGAAAAGCCCAAGATAGTGATACTTGAAATCGTCGAACGATGGATGGGCATCTTCCTAGAAAATTAAATACTTACCCGTTGTCATGCTTGTCTTACGGGTTATTGATAATCTCGCCCCGCCACTACCACATGGAGGTCGATGATCCGGGGTAATTGCTTAAAGGATTGTCAAGAATTTGTTAATGGCAAGCGAGTACAAGTTTGTAGACATAATGGCTGACAGTTGAAAATCAAGTGACCTGCCCCTTGTAACGTGGGTTATAATTGGAAACCGGATTCCCAATTACAGAGCCACAACCAAGGAGGCAGGCCATGAAACATTCTATCATTTTTTGTGGACTCGATACACAAAGATTCTATTACTATTGCTCTAGCCGATGGCGGCAGAAATGGGGAGATCAGATCCCATGGAACCATCAGCGGCGACATGGCGTCGCTGGATAAAGCGATTCGTAAATTCCGTCGTTCCAGCGTTGAACTTCGTTTCGTGTATGAAGCCGGCCCTTGCGGCTATGAGATCTA
>DASPUA010000027.1:0-2996 GCA_035623135.1 Thermodesulfovibrionales bacterium
TCTTCAGTTCATCCCATG
This sequence comes from Thermodesulfovibrionales bacterium, assembly GCA_035623135.1. Classification (GTDB taxonomy): domain Bacteria; phylum Nitrospirota; class Thermodesulfovibrionia; order Thermodesulfovibrionales; family UBA9159; genus DASPUA01. The sequence continues at coordinate 19 of DASPUA010000027.1, forward strand.
TCAATCCCTCGCTGCTCATTGCACCCGCTGAATGGGTTATCTTTTCTTCGATAATTGTGCCGTCCAGATCATCCGCGCCAAAAAGCAGGGCGAGCTGGGCAATCTTCTCTCCGAGCATTACCCAATACGCCTTGATATGCGGTATGTTATCGAGAACTATCCTGCTGAGCGCAGTAGTCTTCAGATCATCAATGCCCGATGAGTATGAGCCGCCCATCTCGGTGTTCTTCGGGTGGTAGGCGAGGGGGATAAAGGCCTGGAACCCGCCGGTGATGTCCTGTAATTGCCTCAATCTCAATAGATGGTCAACCCTGTCTTCGTAATTCTCAATGTGGCCATAGAGCATTGTCGCATTTGTAGGGACCCCGCAGAGGTGGGCTGTTTTGTGGATGTCAAGCCATTTCTCACCGGATATCTTCTCAGGGCAGAGCTTCTCCCGCACCTCCTCTGAGAATATCTCAGCCCCCCCGCCCGGCATGGCCCCAAGCCCGTTGTCCTTTAACCTTTCGAGCACCTCTCTTACTGAAAGCGCGCTGATCCTTGAGAAATAGTCTATTTCTACCGCGGTGAACGCCTTTATATGGAGGGAAGGGAATTTTTTTCTGACCGCAGAGATCATCTCAACATAGTAGTCAAATGGCCAGTCAGGATGGAGACCTCCCACTATGTGAACCTCCCGGATCGGATGCTTTTCCTTTGCTGCCTCTCGCAGTTTTGAGAGGATTTCATCCACGGTCAGCGCGAAGGCACCCTTCTCGCCCTTTGAGCGGCTGAAGGCGCAGAACCTGCATCTGTTCACGCAGATATTGGTAGGGTTGATGTGGCGGTTTATGATGAAATACGCGTTCTTGCCGTGCCTTTTCTCTGCCATGTGGGACGCGAGCCTGCCGAGGGTGAAGAGGTCATCACTGTGGAATAACGCAATGGCTTCTTCCCCGGTGATTCTCGCTCCGGAAAAGACTTTATCGCCCACGTACTGAAGCATTGTTCATTATAAAACAAATGGTACTTAGATTTCTTATGATGTGGCGTACATGGAGGCATCTGTCAGCGCCAACCTTAATGACGGGACTGTTTCGTGAAAGTCAGCAGGCGCCTGTACCCTCATTAAAATGGTAAAATATCAAGATGTCGGCCAAGGAATTGATAATTGAGGGTGCACGGCAGAACAACCTCAAGAACTTCACACTCACATTGCCCCATGACAAGGTTATCGCTATTACAGGGGTATCTGGTTCCGGCAAGTCGTCTCTTGCCTTTGATACCATCTTCGCTGAGGGCCAGTGGAGGTTCATTGAATCCATCTCCACCTATGCAAGGCTTTTCCTTGAAAAGCTAGACAGGCCTGATGTGGATGCCATTCAGAACATTAGGCCCGCAGTTGCCCTTGAGCAAAAGAATCCTGTAAGGGGTTCCCGATCCACTGTGGGGACGCTGACCGAGATCTACGACTATTTCAGGCTCTTATATTCGAAGGTCTCAACTCCTTACTGCCCGGCGTGCGGCAAAGAGATAAGAAAATGGGACATCTCAGAGGTGGTGCGTCTTTTGACAGAAAAATATATGTCAAGGAAGGCGCTCGTCATTTTCCATTCCGGAGAACAGCTGGAAGCACTTAAGAAGCGGGGATATCGCCGATTTCTTATCGACAGCAAGGTGGTGGACATCGATGAAATCGGTGATACCAAAGTGGCCCAGCAGGAAGTCCCCACCACTGTTGATGTGGTCTTGGACAGGCTTGTGATAAGGGATGAACCGAGGCTTTCTGATTCTCTGGAGATGGCCTGGAAAGAGGGGAACGAGAAGCTGAAAGTGATTATTATGGATGATGCCACAAATCCTGCAGTGATGCTCCCATTCACCTCTGACCATGTGTGTGACGAATGCGGAAAGGAACTCCCTGAGCCTTCTCCCCTTCTATTTTCCTTTAACCACCCTGTGGGTGCATGCGAGAACTGCAAGGGATTCGGAAATATTTTGACATACGACAGGGATCTTATTGTCCCCGACCCTTATCTTTCACTGTCTGAAGGGGCAATAGAGCCGTGGGAAAAGCCGGCAGCAAGATGGTGGAAGCGGCAGTTCATTGCAGGGGCAAAGAAGGCAGGGATTGACGTAAAGAAGCCATACAGGGAGCTTTCTCAGGATGAAAAGGAGATGATATTCAGGGGAGAAAAGGACTTCTATGGTATACATGACTTTTTCGAGGATCTGGAAGGCAAGCGATACAAACTTCATGTGAGGGTATTTCTGAGCAGGTACAGAAAAGGCTCTGTATGTCCGGTATGCCAGGGGAAGCGGCTTCAGAGGGATGCACTCTCCTATAAAATTTCCCGCTTTGACATTGCGGAACTCTCCGATATGTCCGTATCAGGACTGTTCGCATTCTTTCGGGACATTGACCTTTCCCCGTTTCAAAAAGACCTCGCCAGGGAAATTCTGAGACAGATAGAGGGTAAACTCCTATTCCTTCATCGGGTCGGGCTGGATTACCTCACCCTGAGCAGGCAGGGGAGGACGCTTTCCGGTGGGGAATACCAGAGAGTAAACCTTTCAACCCAGCTTGCGTCCTATCTCACCGGCACCCTCTATGTACTGGACGAACCTACCGTGGGTCTCCATGCCAGAGATACTGAAAGGATTGCCAAGATAATGGCCGAACTCTCGGGGATGGGAAATACCATCATTGTGGTGGAGCATGATAAAGGGATCATTGATTCGGCCGACTGGGTTGTTGAACTCGGCCCTGGTGGCGGCCAGCAGGGTGGAGAGGTTGTATTTTCAGGGATAACGAGGCAGTTCCTCCAGGCGGACACGCTCACCTCCAGGTATATGAAGGGGGTGGACAGGATCACACGTGCCCACGGGCTAGGATGTGCTCCCACAGGTCATGAGCTTGTACTCCAGAATGCGAGGGGCAATAATCTCAAGGGGATCAATCTGAAGATACCGCTCAGGACATTCACTGCGGTGACAGG
>DASPUA010000028.1:0-2011 GCA_035623135.1 Thermodesulfovibrionales bacterium
CGAAAACACGTGTCGGTTACTTGTCTGCGGATGCCCCAACGATCTGGGCTTACAATGCACCTGTTGCGGAGATTGGCCGGCCCGTGCACGAAGTAGAGGCCGTCTTCCACCTACTCACCGCGCTTGGCATCCATGGCACCCCTCCAGCCATGCGGGTATTTCCTTTGGAAGAAGAGACGCATAAAGTCCAGGACTTTCTGAATGCCTTTGGTGGCAGGAGAGAAAAGCCACTTATTGCATTTCATATAAGCAGCAGGCGTATAGAAAATCGCTGGCCAGTAAAAAAAATTAGTGAACTGGCGAGGGATATTTTCGCCCGTGAAGAAGCTGTGATTATGCTTCTGTGGTCGCCGGGGAACGAAAAGAACGTCTATCACCCGGGGGATGATGAAAAGGCAGAGCTTATTATGCATTCGGTGCGTTCTTCTTCCCTTATTGCATACAAAACCAATACTCTTAGGGAGCTGATTGCGGCCCTCGGTATCAGCGATCTTGTCGTCTGCGGTGACGGAGGAGCCATGCACATTGCCGCAGCATTGGGGAAGCGCATCGTCACAATTTGGGGTGCAACAGACCCCACACGATGGAAACCGTGGGGTGTACCACATGTGCTTTTGCAGGATAGGAGCAGAAAGGCGGAAACCATTTCTGTTCAATCAGTCGCTAAGGCTGTTAAGAGCTTGCTCATGTAAGAGGAGTTTACATCAGAGAAGACTTTTGTCATAATACGCCCCATAGATGGCGGACGTAAGACACGTTGGATGAAAAAATCTGTAGCGAGGGATTGAAACTGGCATGCATATCGGGATCATAGGAACAGGATACGTCGGCTTAGTGACAGGGGCATGTTTCGCGGAATTCGGCGTGTTCGTTACCTGTGCAGACAAGGATGAACAGAAGATAAGATCCCTCAGAAAGGGAATTGTGCCCTTTTATGAACCCGGACTGGATGACCTCGTCCAGAGGAACATCAAACAGGGAAGGCTTAAGTTCACCGCAAAGATCGGGGACGTGGTCGATGACTGCCTGGTCATTTTCATCGCCGTGGGGACACCTCCCAGAGGAGATGGTTCCGCTGATCTCAAATATGTCGATGAGGTAGCAGAGGAAATCGCCCGGCATATGAACGGCTACAAGGTGATCGTCACCAAGAGCACCGTCCCTGTGGGGACAGGGAAGAGGATCGCGCGGATTATATCAAAAAATCAAAGAGCAAAGAGCAATTTCGATATTGTCTCAAATCCCGAATTCCTGAGGGAAGGAGCTGCCATAGAAGACTTTATGAGGCCCAACAGGGTGGTAATCGGTGCGAACAGTCAGCAGGCCATTGCAATACTCAAAGACCTCTACAGCCCTCTCTACCTTATCGAAACCCCTTTTGTGATCACCAATATCGAGACTGCCGAGTTGATCAAACACGCCTCGAACTCGTTTCTTGCAGCCAAGATCTCATTCATCAACGAGATCGCAAACCTCTGCGAAAAGGTCGGTGCTGACGTGAATATGGTAGCCAAGGGCATGGGTCTTGACCGGAGGATAGGCCCTAAATTCCTTCATGCCGGTCCTGGGTTCGGTGGCTCATGCTTTCCGAAGGACACAAGGGCGCTTCTCAGGCTCGCCGAGGAACACGATACCGAACTCTCTGTGGTGAGGGCAGCCATTTCTGCCAACGAGAAGCAGAAAGGCATCATGTTCGACAGGATCAGACAAACAATGAGCCCCCTGAAGGGCAAGATTGTTGCAGTCCTTGGGGTCTCTTTTAAGCCGAATACGGATGATCTGAGGGAAGCACCTTCTTTATACCTCATCGAGAGACTGTTAAAGGAGAAGGCGAGGGTGAGGGCGTATGACCCAGCAGCCATGGAGAATGCAAAAGCCCTGTTCCCTCAGGTTTCCTTCTGTAAGGACCCATATGATGCAGCAAAGGGAGCCGATGCATTGGTCATTGTGACCGAATGGAACGAATTCAGAAACCTCGACCTCGAAAGGATAAAGGGGCTGCTTAGGAAGC
>DASPUA010000029.1:0-2018 GCA_035623135.1 Thermodesulfovibrionales bacterium
CGCGCCGGCGCAGAGGGAAGGGCAATAAGCCTTGCGTGCGAAGAATGCGTGCATTCGCTCCCTGATATTGAGGAATATATCAGGGAAAAGATCCCCGTAGTGCCGGTCACCGATGAGATGATCGTCACCGACTACAAGAGGATTTCGGCACGTCATCGGGGGAAGCCATTTCCTCCCCAGAGAAAGGAACGGGAGAAAAGAGAGGCCGGGAAGGAGAAACCTGTGAGAACCGGCAGCAATGCGTCCCGGCTGGAGAGACCGCGCACACACCACAGGAGGGATAAAAAAAGAAGCCCTTCACATCACTGCAGCAATCCCTAACCGCCGGCAGTCTTCAGAGACTCGAGCCTTTCTTCGAACTCCCTTGATTGTGCATCAAGCTTATTGGTGAGGGCTTCCAGTTCATTAAAGAGGACATCTATCTTTCCCCTGCATTCATGAATGGACCTGGAGAGCCTCTTTATGGATTCTCCGTCTCCCTTGACAGAAGCATCCACAAGGGCCTGCGTATCCTGCGCCATCCTGTGCTCAAGCTGTGTAATGGTTTCCTCCACTTCGACAATCCTTGTCTGAAGTGGTACCAGAACTCTTGACCTGTTGTCTATCAATTCAGCCTTGAGTCTCTTCAACTCTTTTCTGTCTGTGGCGCCGCCCTTCTTGTCGACAGATTGCCTGATGAGAGCTGCCTCATCATTCTCGTCTTTCCAGCCGTCCCTCTCAAGAAAGTCCTGGTAGGTGCCTTCAAATACCTTTACGCGATCATCATCGAACACGATAAGCCGTGTGGCCAATGCACCCAGGATCATCTCGCTGTGGGTGACGATGACGACCGCGCCCTCAAATGCCTCCAAGGCCTCAAGCAGTGAGTCCACGGATTCCATGTCGAGGTGGTTGGTGGGCTCGTCCAGAAGAAGCAGGTTTGAGGGGCTGACAATAAGCCTTCCCAGAAGCACCCGGCTTTTCTCTCCCCCTGAAAGCACGCTCACTTTTTTTAAGGCACGGTCGCCTTCAAACATCATGATGCCGCAGATGGTGCGCGCAGCGTTCCTCTGGTACTCAAGCTGCGCGTCCAGTATCTCTTCTTCAGCTGTCTTGCCAGGGGAGAGACGCTGGATGTTGGTCTGGCCAAAATAGCCGAATCTTAATTGTGAATGGTGGAGCACTTCACCCGTGAGGGGCTGCAACTCCCCTGCGAGGAGGTTGAGCAGTGTGGTCTTGCCTTTTCCGTTCTTCCCGATGACAGCGATACGGTCTCTTTTCCCAATTGTCAGATTCAGGCCTTCTATAAGGGGCGGACCTTCTTGGGTGAAGGAAAAGGAGATATCCCTGACCTCTATAAGGGACTTCCCTGTAAAGGGAGCAGGGACAAATGTGAACTCCAGGTCTTTTACGTCTGACATCTTTTCGAGCCTCTCCTTTTTTTGGAGTGCCTTGATTTTCGATTGGACCGCTCGTGCCCTGGTCGCCTGGGCCCTGAACCTGTTGATGAACTGCTCTATCTCTTTACGTTTTTTTTCTTCGTTCAGCCTTGTCTGCTCATAGACCTCTTCCTCCATGAGTATCTGGTGGTAAAGTTTATGGGTAGGGCCTGCAATCTTTTTTATCTTTGTGCGGTGGATGCCCATGGTGTGGGTCGTCACACTGTCCATGAATTCCCTGTCATGGGTAATGAGGATGAACTCCCCTTTCCAGGACTTCAGGAATTTCGTGAGCCATCGTATAGAGACAATATCGAGATAGTTTGTCGGCTCATCCAGAAGAAGGAGGTTCGGCTCAGAAACGAGGAGTTTGGCCAGGTTCAGGCGGACCTGGTATCCACCGGAAAGGTCGAGGGGATGGCGCGGGAAATCCTCTTTGGAGAACCCAAGGCCCATGAGAATGGTCTCAGCCTTGTACGATTCGTCCCTCCCGTCTTCTGAAGGTCTGAGGCTGAGGCACGCTTCCCTAAGGACTGTATCCTCGCGAAACATGAGATACTGAGAAAGATAGCCCACGGTATAATTGCTAGGGACGGTGAT
>DASPUA010000030.1:0-4115 GCA_035623135.1 Thermodesulfovibrionales bacterium
GATCTTTCAGGCATGCTCCAAAAAGGTACGTTGAGTCTCCGATCCTTTGGTAACATTTTCCTATGAGTCAACTGGGTTATCATTTACACTGTTCAACTTAGATAAAATTTGTCCTCCAAATAGCGCAAGGCTCACATCCTAAGTGTAACTTAACTGCGTGTCCATTTTTTCAGGGAAAGGCCACCGACAAGTCGAGACTGATGCGATTTTAAGACAGTGATATTTTCCGGCAGAAACTCTCCTCCGATCGGCGCCTCGCCCTAAGGGGTGTTCATCCAGAGCCAATACGTTAGCGTTCTCGCCATGGCGACAAGGTTTCCCCCCAGAAAGAGGTGCTCGCTGTCGGTTTTTCTCGTTTGAAAGCTTGCCATTTAATCTGATATCATGTGAACAAATGAAATACTATATTCATTACGTGCCTGGCAGGATGAGAATTGAATCGCCCGCACTTCGTAATAATCCTGCAAAGGCGAAAGAGTTCGAAATATTCATAAAAGGACTCAACGACATATCAGCGATAGAGATTCATGCCGCTACTGGAAGTGCCATAATGCACTTTGATGAGAAAACAATCAATTGTGAGCAGCTTATCGGGATTCTCGAGAAGAACGGCTATTTCCGTCTGGCCGAGGCAGAAACGTGTGACGAGCGAGTAGAGAAAGCAACGGAAGAAGTCCTGGAAGTTGCTGAAAAGGTAATCGGTGTTGTTGAAGGTGGAATTGGCGAAGAATGACCTGGCACTGTAAAATCACCGGGCTGCTCAAAGATTCTACCATCCAATCTGACAGCAGCGATTTTGTTGTTGACATAGTCATTTCATGAGTCTATACTTTTTGCAGATTTCGATCAAATCAATACGGTATTCAAAAGGAGGTGAGGGTAATGGACGACGGCCCAAGTAGTCATAGTAGTGACGGCAAGAGACTGATGGGACGGATATTTGCGTGTCCATTGCTCACCTCCAACGTGCCTCACTTCTGACACGCTTTCTATCCTAACTCCTTTGTAAAGAGTCTTCCCATCCGCTTTCTTGCCTACCTGTTTTTTATTTTTAACAAAACACAGGAGGTGCGTGTCATGTTCTACATCCACAATGTGCACGGGAGGGTAAGGATCTTCAGTGAGGTTATCGCGAAAAACCCGCAGGCTGCCGACGAAGTGCGGAAGGGGCTGAGCACGTTTGCAGGCGTCTGCACGGTGCATATCAATCTGACTACGGGCAGCATTCTCATTCATTACAATCCAAAGGCTGTTACGGTCGCAGACATCGTTGATATGCTTGAGAGGAAGGGTTATTTTGACCGGACAAAGGCTATTTCAAACGATGAATACTTCACAAATGGCCTTTCAAGAGTCGGGACAACAGTGGTGAAAACCGTGATTGACACCTTTATCGGAAGGGCCGTAGGTAATACGTTCTTGTCCTTCCTGATGTTCCTGCTTTAAGAAGCAGCTAATTTTATACCCAAATGAAGGAGGTGATGTCTATGGACGATGGCCCTGCAAGTAGTAGTGACAACGAAATAGCAAATGCTTGCTTGCTGGAAAGAGTGGGGGCTTGTCCATTGCGCATCACTGCCCTACATCTCTTCTGATACTCGATCCTGCATTTCTTGCTAACCCAAGGCAAGTAATGGAAAAACCGGTAGAAGTATAGAGCGATACGTGATAAGTTAAGTGCATCACGTCACAAGAGCGGAGAAGAAAGATTTGACAATCCTCTCCTTTCATGCAAGCAGAGTAACATGCAAACAGATCCGGGATAGCCGTGTGCGTTGAGCTTATTTCGATTATCTTTATTCGGATCCAGTTACCTATTTGAAAGGAGGATACAATGTTGGACTTTAGAGGCCTAAACAAGATATTCGAGCTTTATTGTGCAATTCTATTGGCGGCCTTACTCCTCACAGTATCACAATCAGCTTACGCTGACACGGACAACGAAAACGAGCAAGAACAGAACCAAGACCAGCAGCAAAAACCGCTGCCACCATGGTTTCCCAAATTACTGGGATTGCAGTTTAATGGTATATACCAGAATGTACCTGGCTTTAATAGTCCCTACGTTGGAGACCACAGCTTCAGAACTGAGGGTGGCCTCGGACATAACATCACCCATATATATGGAGTATATCTGGGCTCTCAAATAGCTTCGACGCTGCAGGTCTTTCTCGATGTGGAAATGGCCAAGGGTTCGGGGGTAAGCAAGGGTCAGGGCCTTGGGGGATACGTCAATGGAGATGTCATCAGAGTTGGGGGGTCAGGTCTGGGAACGGGCCCCTATATAGCGCGAGCATATCTGCGCTATTTCTATCCCTTGTCCGGGGAAACTGAAAAGGTGGAACGGGCAATGGACCAGATCCCTGGAGAGGAGCCTGTGAAACGCATTGAGATCAAGGCGGGTAAGCTAGCGCCCAGTGATGATTTCGATCTCAACCGGTATGCCAACAACACGCGCACCCAGTTTCTCAACTATGCGTTTATTTACAACCCGGCCTGGGATGAACCAAGTGATACCCGGGGCTACAGCTACGGGGTTATCGCAGCCCTGGTTCAGACAAAATGGAGATTAGCCTTCGGCCTCTATATGATGCCGACCGTTGCCAACGGCTATATATTCGACACACAGATATTCAAGGCCCAGGGAAGCAACCTGGAGCTTGATCTCAAACCGAATGACCTGGGTACGGTGATACGCGTGCTGGCCTACCTGAACCAGGGAAACATGGGTAATTATGATGAGGCATTGGCGATAGGACGCGATACTTCTTCGACCCCTGATGTCAGAGCCGATGAGAAGCCCGGTCGCACCAAGTATGGTTTTGGTCTGAACCTTGAACAACCATTAGCGGACAATGGGGAAACCGGCCTTTTCGGCCGCATAGGGTGGAACGACGGCCATAACGAGAACTTCTGCTATGCCGAAGTTGACCAGACTCTGAGTCTTGGCGGTCAGGTGAGCGGTACACATTGGGGGCGCACTGAAGACCGTGTAGGAATAGCATATGCAGTGCAGGGCATATCAAGTGAACATAGGAATTACCTGGCGGCCGGAGGTCTCGGCTTTTTAATAGGCGACGGCAAATTGAACTATGGCTGGGAGCATATCTTTGAAGTCTATTACCGTGTGCAGATCGGGAAGTATGTTCAGGTTTCCCCTGATTTCCAGCGCATCCAAAATCCGGGATACAACCGTGACCGAGGCCCGGGGAACGTATATTCTGTGCGGCTGAGGCTTTCTTATTAATGAAGGAGGGTGAACAATGAATATTTTCACACGGCTGTATTACAGGTATCGAAGGATCATCAAGGCGATTCAGCTTTTCCTGATTATCTCAGGTCCGGGCATTATCGTCATGATCGCCGACAATGATGCAGGGGACATTACGACTTATGCGGCAACCGGAGCGAAGTACGGCTATACCCTGATCTGGGTAATATTAATACTCATACCCGTTTGCTATATTAGCTTGGTTAGAGTGGCTTTCGGGAAGTACAAGCAACTTTTCCACTATAGTAAAATTGTAGCAGAAAATATCAGAATGCACAGAAATTAGGCAAAGATATGTAAATTTCGCAACTGAGGTTTTCCCTTTTGCGTCAATCAATTATGCTTAAATCGAGACCAGAAGCCCCTCTGCGAAAATGGCTCTGGAGCGGTCCTAAATCCAGCGCGTCTGCCAGTTCCGCCACTCTCGCTCGTTGATTGTAAAGGATTCCCGGTCGCTTTGTCCAACGATGTTGAAAAAGGAAATGAATATCGCTGCAATGTTTTCTGATCTGAGCGGATCTTGAATATCTCCTACCCTTTACAATACTTCAGGACCCTTCACTAAGCGCGACAGGAGCTCGTCCCGTGGCAACAGAGAGGAAGACGAGGGCTCCCGGTATCATGGGAGTCATATGCCTCTCCCTTGCTAAAAAGGGTCAGAACCAGGCAGAAGGGTTCTCCCTGCAGGGAGAGCTTTTTGCAAACAGAAAATTATCTGTGATAAGATGTCTCATGCAGGATAAGAGACGGTACCCGCGGTATGTGGTGGAGGGCGTAGAGGGCACCCTCATGTTTACCACTCACGTGGATGTCCTCAATATCAGCATAAACGGAGTCGCCCTGA
>DASPUA010000031.1:0-2358 GCA_035623135.1 Thermodesulfovibrionales bacterium
AGAAGGGCGTCAAAACTCTCCGCGTCCGCATGAGAGGAGGGAGGGTATTCCTCCCTTATATGATCGATGCTGAGGCTTATGAAGTTAAGGGGGTTTCGTATCTCATGGGCTATACTCCTCGATAACTGTCCCACTGCGGAAAGATGTTCAGCCTCTCTCAGTCTCTCCTCCAGACGTTTATTCTCGCGCAGCCTCTGGAGCATAAAATTAAAACTCCCGGTGAGTTCTCCAATCTCGTCTTTCCTGTCGACAGGAAGGCTCTGGTCAAAGTCACCTGCGGCAACCCTCCTCGCGGCATCCACCACTGAGTGGATAGGCTCCGTGTACCTGAGGGAAAGAAATATGGCGATCCCGATTCCAAGAGCAAAGACGAGGAGGGCGGCGAAGATCCTCTTCACCATGTTGTGCTTCAGCATCATTGAAACGTCATCTGCATTGATTTTCAGATGGATATATCCGTAATGGGCACCGCCCGCAATCACAGGCAAAATCACGTTATACGCCTTCCCCTCTGTGGAGACCGGTTCCCCCAGTTCTGCCTTGATCACCAGTTCCTTCTTTTTGGGGCTAAGGGCAGCGCCGACCTTTGTGGGGTTTGTGCTGGCAATGATTTCGTCGGTAGTGCTAATAATGGAGATCTCGTTGATTCCTTTGGAATTGAGATTCTTCAGATACTGTGCGAGCCGGCTTTCATCAGTCGAGCCGCTTCCTGTCACCTCTTCCACGCCCACCTGGATGGCCTTGGAAAGTTCGGCCGTCTGATTGCCGAGTTCGGTCAAAAGCACTTTTTCGGATTGCCAGTAGAGAAACATGAGAATCGAGAGGAGCACAAAGCTCAGGAAGAGCATCATGAGGACGAGTTTCTTGTTCAGCGAAAGATTTAGAAAGAAGGTCTTAATCATACATGTTCAGCCGCCTTGTCCTGCCCAACCCTCAAACGGAATGCCCGTTGTCAGGAAGTGTCTTGGGACAATATCCCATTCACTCACTACTGTGTATTATAGCGTAAAAGGAGCGGGAAAGGGAAAGGGACGATGTCCATGGGGAAGGGTACTGCCATCTTCCTGACATCCTGATTTGAACCTGTTCTTTATTGTAAAAATACCATTCATTTGTTTATAATTCCTTAGGTTTGCATATGTATACGAACGACCTGTTATATAGGTATCCAAGACTCCCTTATGTCATCAATCTGTTCCTGTCTCTTGTAGTGCTCTTTTTTCTGCTTATTTTCATGAGGGACATCCTGTCCGGCATCTCAAGAAAGGGAGAGAAGGCCCCCGCTCCTTCCCGAGCCCCTGTGCAGCCGTTGAAGAGGGGGCTCCAAGAATATGCGGGCATTCTAAAAAATAACCCCTTTGGCTTCGCCGGGGGCCAGCTGAAGGAACTCTCAGCTCCGAAAGAGGGTTCTGTTTCCCAATCCGATATCGCGCTTATAGGAACGATCTCGGGTTCATTCATGAACAGTTATGCAATATTTATGGATAAGAGTGGAAAACAGGAACTGGTGAAGGTCGGCGAGCCGGTTTTTGGCATGGGGAGACTGAAGAGGGTGGAGAGCGACAGGGCGTATATCACCGAGCGGGGCAGAGAGATAAGAATTCCCATGGCAGAGCTACTCATTATCAAAGAGGTCAATCCATCTCCTGGCGTCAACGTGACATCCGACCTCGCGCGGAGTGTGGGGAAAGGGACGTTCCTTGTGGATCAAAAGAAGATACTTAATGCCCTGGAAAACCCCAACCAGCTTATGACCGATGCAAGGCTCCAGCCGAACGTCGTGGATGGAAAACAGGAGGGCTATATTCTTCGTGAGGTGAGGAACGGCGGGATCTATCAGAGTCTGGGACTTCAGAATGGTGACGCCCTTCTGAGGATTAATGAATACAATATTTCAAATCCCGAGAACGCACTCCAGGCATTCACCGCATTGCGAGGTATGGACAGAGTACAGGTAGATATTGTGAGGGATGGAACGAAGATGACACTGACGTACCAGATCCGATGATGAGAGGTAAGATGAGAACACGTGCGATCATATCCCTGTGCCTTGCCTTAGCGGTGGTGCTGCTTATCCCCCCTGCGGTGGTCGGGGAGTCAAAAAAGCCGGAAAAGGTGACCTTCAATTTTGTGGATGTCGAGCTTCCCGCCATCACGAAGTTCATAAGCGACATCACAAAGAAGAACTTTATTTTTGATGAGCGGGTAAAAGGGAAGATTACCATTATCGCGCCCTCCAAGCTGAGTGTAGATGAGGCCTACAGTTTATTCACCTCTGTGCTGGAATTGAAGGGGTTTACTGTCGTGCCTTCGGGCGTTGATGCCTACAAGATCATCCCTTCTGCTGAGGCAAAGCAA
>DASPUA010000032.1:0-7489 GCA_035623135.1 Thermodesulfovibrionales bacterium
AGGATATCCCTACACTTTTGAGCCCTACGCGCCCGCATTCGAGTATAGGCTACTAAAGGGTTTATCAGCCCGAGAAGCCCTTGACAAGGCTCAGGACTTTGTGAGCACCACGGGCAATTGTTTTGTTCGTTCCCAGTTGAGCAAGGTGCTCGATAGAAACGATAAAACCATTGGATATGAACTGAGACCTTTTTACAATCCTCTTTGCTATGGCCTGGCTGATGTGCTTGATGTGAGCTATTGGAACAAGGATGGCAAAATTGTCATAAAGGTCAAAGTGAAGCCAATAGTGGAGAAACAATTTGAGAGCGGTGATTCATCAACGGGCAGAGACAGCGGGAAATGAGACCTTGTTATTGCATGCAGGAGGAGCAACGTAATTGCATCCCACAAGATTCAAAGCATATTCATAATTCTGTATTAAGCTTACGCATTCATAATAACAAGCTTCAAAGGAGGTAAGCATGAGCTGCTTTTATGCAACAATAACAAGTTGCCCTTATTTTGAGGAAGGCTATTTTGGAACCTGTTGTGTATCAAAATCACACTATGTGCCGAGCATTGAAATAATGGAAAACCACTGCTTTACAGAAAGCTACAGGCAGTGCCCCATTTTCACGGCATACTACGACAATCGGTGCCTTGAGGTCTAACAATGGCGACCATATTGGTCGTAGATGATGACTACCTTGTCAGAAACCTCCTAAGCGAAGTGCTGACAGACAATAAATATAATATTCTGGAAGCTTCAGATGGGTTGGAAGCTCTCGATGCCATTAATCCACATTGTCCACCAGATCTGATTTTTATGGATCACCAGATGCCAAGACTCAGTGGGATAGATTGTGCAAGACGAATTAAAACACTATACCCTTTTCTTAAAATCATCCTTATATCAGGCAGTGTCAGTATCGATGAAGATGGTTATCTCGCGGCCAACAAAGAGTTATTCGTAGACATTATTCTCAAACCATTCCGCATTAAAGACGTGGTAAGCGCTGTTGAATATGCCTTAAGGTGCAAGCAAAAATGAACTCATTCGAATATAGTAGTAACACGACACCATTATGTTAACTCGCATAGTGTTACTATCACTAAAGATATGGCCATCCAGGGAATTAATTATAAGGGAAGACGTGAGAACCCATTTGGAAATTAAATGGCTCACGTCATGCTGCTAAGAATGCAAATGAAATTAACAAAAAGTAGGCATTATTTATTAAGGCCCATCCTGGAATGCGTCTTTGGATCGGCCTCTGTGGTCGGGGGGTTCGTTTTGGAATTCAGCAATGAAACGCCGGTATTGCCGCAGCCCTTCATTTATGCCTCCTTAGGCCTGTTATGCATTTTTTTAGGATCGATGCTCTTGTTGGATGGGATTCTATCGCACTTTGAAAGGAAATCTGCACAATCATGAATGTGATACCCAGATAAAGGACCCTTAATGGCGTGGAAGCCACACCAGCGACAATTTCAAGGGTTTCTAATGGAAGACTGGTGTAAGCTTATCAACAACGACTCGATAAACATAATAAAAGGTCGTCATGAAAAAAATGATGAAACGAGGGAAATGCTCAGACAGCTCCCCAAGAGACGGCCGCACAAGTTGATGATGGATGGCATGTTTTGACGGAAAGAGAGCTACCATTTGGATCCGCTAAAACTCCCTGGCAGCTGCTTCTTGTGTTCTTTATTTTAGCCACTCTCATATCCTCAGTAGGGTTTCTTTATTATCAGAGTAAGAAGAAAGAGATTGGAAAGGACATAGCGAACGAACTTTTGGCTATTGCCAACTTAAAGGCGAGCCAGATTGTAAACTGGCGTGAAGAGCGTTTTGCAGATGCCGCTACTATCCGTGACAATTTTCTGCTGGCCCCCTATATACAGGACTTGGTACGGGATCCTAATGGAATCAAGAAGAAGAGGGAACTTGTCACGTGGATGAAGTCCTTCAAGGAGGCATTTCAATATGAAGACATTCTTTTCCTTAATAAAGATGGAAATGTTTTAGTGTCTATCGGACAGAGTACTGAGTCGATGGGACCGGTTACTAGGAAATCGGTTTCAGGAGCAATAAGAACAAGAAAGATAATATTCTCTGATCTTTATAGGGATGGTATAACTGATAAGGTGCGTTTGGACATTGCAGTACCGATACTTAATGAAGATAAAAATGATACGTTGGGTGTCTTTCTCTTAAGGATAAATCCATATTTCTTTCTTTTTCCTCTCATTGAAACATGGCCTACTCGGCATACTACTGCTGAGACAATGCTGGTTCGTCGTGAAGGTGACAAGGTCGTCTATTTGAATGATATCAATCACCATATGGGTACGGCGCTAACTTTACGACTATCAATGAATTCTTCAAAATTTCCCGAAGCCATGGCAGTCGAGGGTAAAGAGGGCACTGTTGAAGGTAAAGATTATCAAGGCATAACGGTACTTGCGGGATTGAAAAGTGTTGCCAAATCTCCATGGTACATAATTGCAAAGATTGATGAGGAAGAAGTCTATGCTCCAGTCAGAAAAGACTTATGGTACATCATATTGGTCATAGGTCTGTGCACTTTTTCAGCAGGGACCGTAGTTATTCTTATCTGGCGCAATCGGGAGGAGCAAGAGCAAAAGGCATATCGCGAATCCCTTGAGACTACCGTAAGAGAGAGGACAGCAGCGCTGGAACAGGCCAACTATCAGCTTAAAGAGTTTAATGATGATTTGGAAAGTTTCAGCTACTCTGTATCTCATGACCTCAGGCAGCCATTGATCGTGATAGAAGGGTTCGCCCGCAGTCTCATCAAGAGGTATGGAGGCAAGCTTGATGACTATGGAAAGGATAACCTTTCCATTATTAGAGACCAAGCGTCGAAGATGACCAGATTCATTAATGACCTGCTTTCCTTCTGTCGGGCCAGCACCAAGGATGTGCAAAAATCTGAAATTAACGTTGAATTGCTCGCAAAAACCTTAGTGGAAGAGATGAAACCGACAATTGGTGAAAGGACTGTGCAGTGTGAGGTTCGTGAACTCCCCGTCATCTGGGGAGATCCATCCATGATACGTCAGGTTATGGTGAACCTTTTGTCCAATGCGTTGAAGTATACGCGTACAAGGGACATTGCAAGGATTGAGATTGGCAGTATTGAGAGGGAGGAAGGCAATATTTATTATGTTAAGGACAATGGAGTAGGATTCGACAACAATAAGGCCACAAACCTCTTCAGTATGTTCCATCGTCTTCATTCATCTGAGAAATTTGAAGGCACAGGTATAGGACTCGTTGTAACCAAAAGGGTTGTCAATAAGCATGGTGGCAAAATTTGGGCGGAAGGGAAGGTTAACGAGGGGGCAACATTCTATTTCATGCTCCCCAGAAAATCCTAAATCTCTGTTGGATTCTTGACATGCATTACAACGTGGGCTATTGAGATACATTATAGGTGATTCAATAGTTTTGCATATTGATATTTCGGAGGAGAGAGTTGAATATTACAAAATAATTTAGGATCCATGTAACCTTTGGGTAGCTATGGAACGTCTCTCCTTTTAAGAGAAGAAACAAGCGCATCATTTGCAGCTCACAATAAGATAAATCAGCAAATAATGAGGAATAAATGAATAAGTATCACTTCCCTTACATTCAATTCTGGAACCTAATTAAGGTTTTATTTGCGGGAATTGTGTTTTCTTGTATTACATCAGGGATTGTTAATGCTTACAACGTCAATATAGAACCACCAGTGAATGTGGGCCAAACTGCTTCCCTGGGAGACGTTTTTTCAAAAATAAACAGCAATTCGGTCGCCATTTCTGAAATCCCTATAGTCGGCTCAATGTCAGCAAAAGACTGCAATGACAGGGGCATTACTTATTCCCAAGAAGGCCAATATGATTTAGCCATAGCGGATTTCAATAACGCACTGGCAATCGACCCACAGTTGGCCGAGACTTATAACAATCGGGGTATCGCTTATGCAAAAAAAGGTCAATATGACCGTGCAATTTCTGATTTTACCAGAGCTGTAGAGATAAATTCGACACTTAGTGAGAGTTTTTACAATCTTGGGATCACCTACGCTACAATTGGCGAACTGGAACGTGCCATTTCCAATTTGGACAAGGCATTAGAGATAAACTCTTCCGATGCTTCGGCGTATCTTGCAAGGAGCGCAATCTACATGAAATTGACCTGTCTTGACTGGCGGCAACTTTGCAATATCGGGATCTGCAATTATTTTATGGAGGCAACTAAGACCGGACTTTGCAACGAATAATGAGGGACTTCGCTCATTGAATAAGGTTAGTATAAGCCTGCATGACAATGACCGGCAGGGTTGCTATTTTTCTTAGAGCAATATGTCTCTCCCTAATGGTTGGGCTGTTTAACAATACAGACCATAGTGTATCGGTAAGTCTCATAATTAATGAATGAGAGCGGCAGAAAACAGTTACAAATGAGGTTCCATCTGTTTTAAAAACTGACTAAGGAACGGAGATGGAGATATGGTCCCATGGCGTAGGACTTTAGTGGTATACAATTGATTCTACATTTGCACATCGTTCTGTTTATTACAAGAACTTGGGAGGTTTTTTATGAGTGGCGATTCAAGTGGGCAGATTTCAACTGTTTCAAAAAAATATGTAACAGTGGCGAAAACCAAATGGGGTACCATGAACTTTGTTGCCCTGGCTCGTCACATGTTGTTATGCGCGATAATCTTAATGCTTCAACCTAGTGGATGCCAGGCAGTGGAAGCCTCACCCCAAGAGGTAATGTCCTTGTTAAGGACCCGTCTTAATTTGAGTGAGGATCAGGAAGAAAAAATAAAGGCGATTGTAGAAGAAAGCTCCCAAAAACGAAGCGACATAGTCAAACACAATTCACAGGATAGAAAAACGATGAGGAGTCAATTGCAGGAACTCCAATGGGCTACTGATATACGAATCGGGGAAATTCTTACAGAGGAGCAACTGAAGGAATATCAGAAACTACGAGAAGATCAGAAGGAGAAAGTGGAGAACACCGATGCCGCCCCTCAGGGACGAAAATCCCGTCATGGACGAGGAGACAGTTCATAATGTCTTGAGGCCTCGGATGTATTCTTTTTTTTGGATTTGCCCGTTTAATTGCATAAACAAAGGGCACTCTCACAGAATGTCCTGTACGTGGTGACCATTGTGACCTTGTATTGCCTTTATCGGCAAAAATATAAGTGGTAAGGCATAAAACTACTAAAGAGCTTTTTACCTGGAGATTCGACGTTGCCAAGTGAATAAGGTATTGCTGTAAGTGCGGAAAAAGGAGGAGTACGTCATGAAGCGGTTTATTTACATAGTCTTGTTTTTGGACTTGTGTTTTGTCCCATCAGCATGGGCGGGGTTAAATGCAGATACAAACGTCGGTGCACCAGCACTCACATTACCTGGTGTAGCGACTCCGGTTGTTCAACCTCAGGTAGTGCAGTACAACGACCAGCCAGATCTGATAGTGGTCCCGAGCGGCGGGCAGTATGTATACATGATGCCAGGTACAGAGGGGATGTACTTTTACCAAGGCATTTGGTACAGATATTATCAGGGCTTTTGGTATAGGGCACCGCTTTATAGCAGGACATGGGCAACGATACAGCTTGCTGCAGTTCCGCCAGTCATAATTGCAGTCCCGCCCACATACCCTTTGTACGTCCCTGCGGGTTACTACCGGATACATTTTGTTGATCTAGCAACGCACTGGAGAGAATGGGAGAGATCTCGATATTGGGATCGTCAGCCGTGGTACAGGGCCGAGGTGAGGGCAAGGCAAGCGAGAATTACTAATATCGAGAGAGACAGGGCGATGCGTGCAAATGAGAAAGGCGGTGCAATACATGAGACTGAAAGGCATGAGGCCAAGAAGCCATACGAAGGGCAGTATCGCCATGAAGAAAGACAGTAGAAAGTTAGGCAACTTCGGATGCATTTGATGATCCGCACGAGATGAAGGAATAATTAAGTACACAAAGTTTAATTGTCGTTTTTGCTTTTAATCATGACAGTGGAGACTATGTTCGCACAACAATCTATTGATCAAAACGGGATGCCTCTACATGGACAGCAAGAAGGTCAAGGCAGTAAAGTAATTGCAACTCATCAACGTATATATGCCTCGGTGACGTACCTCCTCATCATCCTGTGTGAGTTAAAATAGTACGCATTCTTTCCTATGGCATTCTGCATGATTCTCACCCAGGTATGCCGGTCACTATAGAAAGTAGGCATTATCTTAGATTCGAGTTTCTTATAGAGATCCTCCGCATCCTGAACGTTATCTGTGGTGATGCCTGAGACATTGTGCTCAGAGGGAGAGGGACCTATTGCCCACCCGGTAAACCCCTCGATATGCCCCTCGATCCACCAGCCGTCAAGGACACTGAAATTGGGCACTCCATTGTGGGCTGCCTTCATGCCACTCGTGCCTGATGCCTCGAATGGCCTCATGGGGGTGTTGAGCCAGACATCCACACCTGAAACAAGCTTGAGCGCCATCTCCATATTGTAATTGGCAAGGTATGCGATCTTAATACTGTCCTTGAGTTTTTCTCTCAATGCAAATATCTTTTCGATTAGCCATTTCCCTGCGTCATCCCGAGGGTGCGCCTTACCGGCATAGACAATCTGGAGCCTGTCCTTACCGATTCGCGTGAGCCTTTCTATATCAGTGAAGACGAGGTCTGCCCGTTTATACGCGGTTGCCCTTCTCGCAAAACCGAGAGTTAGGACATGGGGATCCATGAGAATGCCTGTTTCAGCCCTGACGAAGTCCAGAAGGTTTTTTTTTGCCTCACTATGTGCGGCCCATATCTCCTCATCTGGAATGCGCCCTACCCTGACAAATAATTCGGGTTCATTGGCCCATCCCGGGAGGTATTTGTCATAGATTGTTTTGAAGCTCTCACATGTCCATGTGTACGAATGAACCCCATTGGTGATTGCATGAATCTGGTAGCCGGGGAACATATTCTGTGAGACCTCTCCATGTTTCTTCGCAACCCCGTTCACATATTTACTGAGATTCAGGGCAAGGAGGGTCATATTGAGGTTGCCCTTGCCGGCGAGTTCCTTCATAACGTTCAGAGGTATTGGCTCGCCCAGGACTTGAGAGACAAGTTCATAGGGAAACTTGTCATGTCCTGCCTCAACAGGCGTATGGGTGGTGAATACACAGATATTTCTGACTCTCTCCGTGTCCCATACGAGGCGCTCATCCCACACCTCTTCGATATCTCTCTTGAACTCCTTGAGGAGTTCAAGAGAGAGGAGACTCGCATGGCCCTCATTCATGTGGTACTTCTTGATCTCGAATCCAAGACGACGCAGCATCTTCGCACCACCAATCCCGAGGACGATTTCCTGTTTCAAGCGGTATGCCTTCTCGCCGCCGTAGAGGTACGAAGAAATGTCCCTGTCTTCAGGCATGTTTTCTGCCACACGGGTATCGAGAAAAAAC
>DASPUA010000033.1:0-5463 GCA_035623135.1 Thermodesulfovibrionales bacterium
TGAAGTCCCAAAACCGCTTCCCGAAGGCGGGGTAACCAAGAGATTATAAGTTCCGTTACTGACCGAGAAAGAATAGACCCCGCTTGCATTAGTTACTGTAGTAGCCAGTTGCGTAGAAGTCACCGCATCGGAAACAGTTACCGTGGCATTCGGTAGCGGATTGCCCCCACCATAAATAGTCCCGCTCAAAGTGTAAGCAAAAGATGAACTGATACTGCATAAAACAATCGCCAGAAAAATTACTGACCCCAAAACAAAATGCCTCTTCATATCGTTACCTCCCCTTTTTATCATATGCCCTCCCTGAAAAGAATAAATAAATAAGCCATATCAGCCATAATACCCCTCAAGTGTAAGGTGTCCTATCCCACCCAAAAAAAATCCCATGCCCGAAGACATGGGTTCACACATCGTTTCCACTACTTCGGGTGCCCAGCCCTCCCTTCTTAAGGGAGCTGTGGCTATGCGTCCTGCCCTTACGGACAGTTTGCTCTTATCGGTAGCGTAGTTAGAGAAATAAAAAAGCCGAGTTTGGCTAAGGGTTACTACCCTTTACTAAACTCGGCTATCTTTGCAAGACCTGCCGACTCCGCTCCTTTTTCTGGCAAGTCAGATTAACTAAGAATAGTGGGAGAGTCAAATTAATAATATTTATAAATTCATAAGCTACTCATTTCAATAGAATGTTGGTAGCGCTATGTAGCTCGGTCTCGATAATAATGCGTTTATATATTAATGATTGTCATCAATCGGACACTTCACGGGACAAAATACTAAAATGCGAGCGGGTGAAGTTTAGAATATGAATCTCTTGTCCCTGTTAAAATGGACACCCCTTTCATGATTTAATGCTTCTGGTGATTGAAATGTTTGTTACGACATGTACTCCGCAAAAGGGTCAATCTCTCAAAGACGAGGAGTATTTTCGGAAAGTGTCACCGTGGCAAAATCGCACCAGTGTCGATAGGTCGGTGAAACCCTCAAAAAAATATGCGTTATACAGGTTGAAACAAACGACGAGCTAGTGTCAAGGAATGCAGCCGGACTTGTCTTCCGGACTGTGGCAACGCTGTACTCATACCCTAAGAAACTTTTATCCCTGTCTGGCCTGATTCACACAGTTTCCTTCCCATCGCCTTTACGATATCAGAACGTGAAATGAGGCCGATAAGCCTCTGGTCTTTATCCACCACAGGGAGCCTCCGTATTCTGCGGCTGTCCATAAGACGTACTGCTTCACTTATTTCAGTGTCTGAAAACACGGTCACCGCAGGCGATGTCATGATATCTCCCACAAGGTGCCCTATTTTCCGTTCAGGCAGGGGATGGCCGACAATGGAGCGCAGAAGTTCCTTGAACGTATGGGCCCTTCTCGACCCCACCATGGAAACCACATCCGCTTCTGAGATGATGCCCACCACGCGATTCTCCCTGTCCACCACGGGAAGACCGCTGATATTTCTTTCCGCAAGGAGTTTCACCGCAAGGCTGATGTCGTCAAACTTGCTGATAGAAAGGACATCCCGCGTCATAGCGTCCCTGACACGCATGGCAGAGGCCACCCGTGCCTGGGCGTTCCTGAGCGCACCCGAGTAAATTCTTTGGAGGTTGTCTGCGGAGAGGGTGAGGTTGAGCTTCAGATCCCTGATGGCGGCAGCCACGTCTTCATCGTAAATCTCGTTCTGTGTGCTTTCGAGCTCATAAGTGTCCATACACGCACCTCTTGTAGTAAGTTTGTATACGTACATGATAATGGGGGAAGCGGGAATATGCAAGGGCTTTCAAAGCGTTTGTTGTTAAATCTGTTATAATGGAGCTGGTTATGGCAGTCAATCCTGTCACGATCTGCGGCACTTCATTTGATATGCAGGAGAGTCGTGGGGAAAGATATGGTCTTTGTTTGATTGTGCACAATAATTGTGCGGTATTCACCCCAAAGTTCCTGTGCTGGGTATAGGTTGAGAAGGATGAATTTATGACTATCGGACAGGCATTTAATGCCTCGGTACCTTATTATGACGACTGGATCAGAAAGGCCTTGCCCGGGTACGAAGACATGTTCGCCGCGGCATTGGATGTTGTACCTTTTGGCCAGGACGATCCACTCTCCGTATTGGACCTGGGGGCAGGAACAGGGCTTTTTTCGCACCATGTGTTCACCAGGTTTTCCCGGGCAACCTTTGTGCTCTGCGACGTGGCAGAAAAGATGCTCGACATTGCCCGTGAGAGGTTCAAGGCCCAGGATAAGCAGTTTGAGTATGTGGTCAGGGACTATCGGGATATTGAAGGTGAGTGGTCCTACGACCTGGTTATATCCAGCATGTCTATTCATCACTTATCAGATCACGAAAAGAAGATCCTCTTCGGCAAGGTATTCAGGATCCTGCGAGAGCCTGGAATATTTGTGAATGTGGACCAGATTAAGGGTGATACACCGTATCTGGAGCAGCTATATTGGACCTGGTGGCTTGCAAAGATAAGGCGTGCCGGAGCAAGCGAAAAACAAATCAAGGCGGGAGTTGAGCGCCGGCATGCCTATGATAAGGACACGTGTCTGGAGGATCAGCTTGGGTGGTTGAAGAACGCGGGGTTTGAAACAGTGGACTGTGTGTACAAGAACTACTCTCTGGGGGTTTTTTTTGCCATGAAGGGCTTCCCTGCGAATGCGGCAAAAGGAGATAGTCCATACTGAGTTGTCCTGGGTGTCGCGATATCTTCACTAAATGGGAATTGTTCGTCATTGGAGATTGTTTTAAATTCGAACCATAAACTTGCTCCACTCGTCCTCGTTCCTGTAAAGCCAGGACACGACGCAGAGACTTCCCTTTCGCCTTGCAATTCTCTGATTAATGATGATTTTATGGTATAGTTGTTTTACAGGAATTTCTTGTGCGTCAGTAATTATCTTTTTGGAGAACCCTTATGTCAAATAATGAAACCTATGAAGTAATCATTGTGGGAGGAGGGCCTGCAGGGCTCACTGCCGGGCTCTATTGCAAAAGGGCCGCGCTGAAGACGGTTCTCTTCGAGAAGGGCCTGCTGGGAGGCCAGATTGCCATATCCAAGGACGTGGAAAACTACCCCGGCGTGGAGGGAATCACGGGATTTGATCTGGCAGAGAGGATGGTCCATCATGCCAAGTCGTTTGACCTGTCTGTTATGCAGCAGGAGGTTGCAGAAGTGAATCCAGGGCCGGATCTTCATACGGTACGGCTTGCGAGCGGTGATACGGTTTATACCGTTGCCCTTATTCTCGCAGCAGGAGGTTCTGTACGGAAGCTTGGCATACCCGGCGAAGCGGAATATCTTGCAAGTGGTGTTTCTTACTGCGCGACCTGTGACGGGTTCTTCTTCAGGGACAAAACGGTGGTTGTGGTGGGCGGAGGCGACACCGCGGTAGAGGAGGCGTTGTATCTTGCAAAACTGACCAGAAAGGTGTATCTCGTTCACAGGAAAAATGCATTGCGGGCAAGCAAAATACTCCAGGACCGTCTTATGACAGAGTCCAGGATCGAAATAATCTGGAATACTGTTATCACCGAAATCAAGGGGGACGGGAGGACAGTGAACGCCGTTTCTTTTAAGAATACCGAAACAGGGGAAAAGGGAGAAATGTCCGCTGACGGTATTTTCATTTTTATCGGTTATTCCCCAAACAACGCATTGATTCCCGCGGGAGTAAGAATGAATGAGCGAGGCTATGTGATTACTGATGAAAAGTGTGCTACGAACGTTCCGGGCATTTTCGCTGTGGGGGACTTGAGACAGAAGTTTGCAAACCAGATCGTGGTTGCTGCTGCAGATGGATGCATTGCTGCCCTTGCCGCTGCACATTATGTGGAGATGAAGAAGGCGGAAGCCCGGGTGTCTTGAAAAATCGGAACAATATTCAGGAACTCAGGAAATAAAATTATTTATGAACCTTACCGCTGTGTATAAAACTGCTTCCTCGTCAGCCGTCGATCATCACCACGCAGCACATCATGGCCACTGCCCAGACAATGTCCGAAAGGGCTAGCTGAAACTCGCAGGTGGAATCAAAGAAAAGGTCGACCCGGGCCGGGAACTCTTCATCTTCCAGCCAAAGGATCATAGAGACCGGGACCCTGGGAAGGGGATAGAACCGGATGGACGCGTCGCCAAAGCCGGTGAGGACCTCTGCACCGTAAGTCCGTCCTTTGCGGATAAACCCCTCCCTGTCCCCGGCGAATTTCTCCGCGATTGTGCCAATCGGCAGCACATGGGTTCCTGCAGAGAACCTGTGGCCGCCCTTTACGTCAATGGGCCGTATGAGCCTTCCGGTGGGAGGGATGTCCTTGGCATTGGACATGTACCAGAGCACCGAGAGTCTGAAGAAATCCTTGAGCTTTCCGAGGAAGAGAGAACCGTGTCCTGAAGGGCAGGAGATCCCCATTTCGCAGGGGTTTACAAGAAAATCAATGCCGAAAGAACGGAGCAGATAGGCCTCTGACTTTTCGTCAAAGCCTGTCCCTGTCCGCCTGCAGACGTCTTCACGCGAAAGGCCGCAGACCAGTTCCCACGCTTTTCCCTCGCCGTTTTCAATCTTAATGGGGACCAGTTCCATCTACTATTATAATATAACTTCAGGCGAAGTGCGCAACTGCCAACCGTAGCATCCCGTACTGGAAAAATAGTTATCTTCTCAATAAAATAGTCTCATGCCGGAAAGATACAAGACAATCATCACGACCCAAAACATTGAGGCACTTCTGGACCAGAGAGAGAGCTTTCTGAACCGTTCGGAAATCAGGATATTTCATGCTCGTTCAAACGAAGAGGCACTGGACATCCACAGGTATGAGAAGGCTGACCTCATTATTGCCGACCTCGATGCACACCTCATGAGAGGTGAAGTGCTCTGCTCTACTATCAGAGAGAGTCAGGGTCTTCACAAGGTCTCTCTGATTATCGTCCACTCCGGCGCTGCTTCGGACGTTATGCGGATTCCTCACTGCAGGGCCAATGCCTTCATAAAACGATCTGAGGACGCTGCGATGCTTCTGGATGCAGTGCATCAACTCATGAGTATCCCGGTGAGGGAAACCTTCCGGGCCCCTATGGGCGTCAGGGTTCAATGCAGCACCGGAATTAAACATTCCATGGGTTACTCCGAGAATATCAGTGTCACAGGTATGCTTTTTGATACCGAAGAAATGTTGCTGAAAGGTCAGTTGATATCGTGCTGGTTCGTCCTTCCTGACTCAACGCACATCCGCACAGACGCGGAAATAGTTCGGGCTGCGGATAAGGCGACTGAGCATGATACTAACCAGTATGGCATCAGGTTCCTTGACCTTGCTGCTTCATGGAGGACCGCTATTGAGACCTATGTCAAAAAAAGGCTCTGAAAACCATGAACTGCTCATCTTTCCAGTGCCCTTGGTTTCGTGCTTCTTAGGCTTATGTAGAAGTGACTTCGGTTCCGAGGCTTTGGGCGCGTTG
>DASPUA010000034.1:0-2493 GCA_035623135.1 Thermodesulfovibrionales bacterium
GATCGGGCAACCTGTTTGCCGCCTCAGGTGCCCTGACAGGAGAACGGGCCAACCGAGATTTGTGCTATCATGACATCGCTGAGAGGAATCGGCTGCCAGGACAGAAACTTTAGGGGAATTTTTCTCGGCAAAGAGGTCCCCCCCAACCCATTTCCTGACAAAAGCGGTCAACACTGCCGCATAATTTCATTAAAAAATCACAATTCGCGGAAGTCTCATTTGCCAAGGATGATGGCTTTGTTAAACAAATCGAACACCCCTCCAACCTGAACATCCTGGTCGTAGTGATCCATCAATTCGGCAATCTGCCGCCTGCAGTTGCCGCAGGGAGCAGCAACATAGCCGGCCCCTGTGGCCACAATCTGCTCAAGCTTCTTCTTCCCCGCAACCTTCATTCGGTATTCATGAAAGTCTGTCTCTCTTTTTTTCACGCCTTCGAAGCCATCCAATGTCGCCAGCCCCCCGCCTCCTCCGCAACACCAGTTGAGGTCCCGGTTGGGAGTCATTTCCCGAAAATCCGAGACGCATGCCCGGAGGATTTCTCTGGGCTCCTCGGTAATGCCTGTGCTTCGAGCGAAATTGCACGGGTCATGGTACGTGACCGCTATTTGGTTGCGGCTCCGATCAAGCCTGAAAGCACCCCTTCGCAGTGCTTCTACCGCGACGATGAAAATGTTGGTGATTTCGTAGGGAATGTCTTTCCCCCAGTAATAAGAACCTCCGATGTATCTGGCCACCCGGTAGGCATGCCCACACTCGCCGATCACGAGCTTCTTCACTTTCAGTTTGAGGGAGGCATCATGAAGGAGCTTATTCTTGCGCTTCATGTGGGCGTCGTCTCCCGTGAAGAGGCCAAAGTTGGCAGAATCAAACGCTTCTGAGCTCATCGTCCAGTCGATGCCCGCAGCATGAAAGAACGTGGCAACTCCCATGAGGGTTTCAGGGGATGCCAGGATTTCAACCGAAGCTGGAACATACAGGACCTCCGCCTGCTGATCCACGGGGATCTTGATGGGGATGCCGTGCTCCTCATGAAGCTCTTCTTCCAGAAAGTGGATGGAATCAAGGAATGCCGAATATGGGATCCCCTCATCGTTTCCGAACTCATCCGATACTTTCTGGGTTTTTGCCAAATGGGAGGGGGAGAGCCCCAGGGAATGAAGGATAGCTCGTCCCTTGCGGGTAATTACCGAATTATCGATCCCCAAGGGGCAAAACCTGGCACAACGACGACACCCTGAGCACTCGTAGAAGTCACGCACCCACTCATCCAGGGTGTCCCCATTCAAGGACAGCCATTGCTCCTGCCCCAACATTTGGAGGATCTTTCCGGCCACAGATTGATCAGACTTGTAGAGTTGGCGGAGGTGATCCGAGCGGTGTGCAGGGTTAGTATGCCGCGCGGGATCGCCATAGCATACATGACACTGCTTTGCGCAGGTCCCGCACTTGGCGCAGATGTGCATATAGAGTTGTAGTGCCCTTGGACCGTCTTTGATGGCCTTCACAGCCTCGATCACCTTGTTCAATTTAGCCTCTCCTATCGGATTATTCATTGTGCTCACAGTTTCTCCTTTTACCCATGCTCCCGAGCTCCCTGGCTGTCATGCTGCCTGTGGTAAGGATGAATCCCCTCGCAGCCAGGATCTTCTTCTACTTCTGATAGAGCAGTGATTTACTATAGAAGATCCCCGGAATATGCAGGAACTTGCTGAAAGGAATATACATGATGAGGATCTGGCCCAGGAAAAAGTGAATTAGAAAGAGGGGGTGGGAGGGCACGGGAGCTGCCCGTAATGTCAGGAGGGCCGTAAGATACTCTCTGCTCTGCTTCAGGTCGAACCTGGTCCCAAAACGAAGGATGTCGCCGCTGATGATAACGGACAGAACCAGGAAAAGACCCAGGAAATCCTGGACATCGGAGATTTCCCTAACCCGGACCACGCTCAACCTTCTCAAAAGCAGATAGCCGCCCACTACTATAAGGAGCAGGCCGACGGTTCCTCCCATAAAGGCTGAGATGCTGTCGACTTCGATATCGCCGACACCAAGCGTCCGCCATAGCAAGGGAAAGTCGGTAACCGCCTGAGCATGGCCCAGCAGGATTAAAGCCAGAGCCACATGAAAGCCCCAGGCACCCACCCAGAGGGGTTTATTTCCTTCATAAAGCCCCCTGAAGACAAGTATCTCCTTAAGAATCCGGGCCCACTTCTCCCGAGGGGTGTCAGGCGCCGGGAAAAGCGTCATCTTTACGGATTTGGCCTTGTTCCATTTATCGATACGGCGCGCTATCCCCAGTAGGAAAACAATGCAGGTCAGATAGGGCAGAAAAGTGCCGATGAGATAAATAGCAGCCATAAAGCCTCTCCTTATGCATCACCTGATGAAATAATTCGCGAGCGATTATTATATTAAATCTATTATATTAGTAGAGATTAATCTCAAAAAAAATTCACTTTACCCGAAGTTAACTCTGCTATTGGGTTGGCGACA